>NZ_JBIQLE010000031.1:0-37553 GCF_044464525.1 Pusillimonas sp. | reverse complement strand
GGCAAGCAAAAGCGCTTTGGCCGTTTCATGGGTAGCCGCCGTAACGAGCGCAAGGCATATGTCTCGCTCAAAGACGGTCAGGAACTCGACTTTACAGAGGTGAACTAAATGGCACTCGTAAAAGTCAAGCCGACTTCGGCTGGTCGCCGTGGCATGATCAAGGTGGTTGCGCCTGATCTGCACAAAGGCGCGCCATTCGCAGCTCTGCTCGAGAAAAAATCACGTGGTTCCGGCCGTAACAACAACGGCCATATCACCGTTCGTCACCGTGGCGGCGGCCATAAGCAGCATTACCGTCTGGTCGACTTCCGTCGCAATAAAGACGGCATCCCTGCCAAGGTCGAACGTCTGGAATACGATCCGAACCGCACAGCCCACATTGCTTTGCTTTGCTATGCAGACGGCGAACGCCGCTACATCATCGCTCCGCGTGGTCTGGAAATGGGCGCAGTCCTGCTTTCGGGCAAAGATGCACCCATCCGGTCCGGTAATACGCTGCCCATTCGCAATATCCCGATTGGCGCAACCATCCATTGCATTGAAATGCTTCCCGGCAAGGGCGCCCAATTGGCCCGTTCGGCAGGCGCTTCAGCGGTGCTGATGGCTCGCGAAGGTGTATACGCTCAAGTGCGTCTGCGCTCGGGCGAAGTTCGTCGCGTTCACATCGATTGCCGCGCAACTATTGGTGAAGTGGGCAATGGCGAGCACAGCCTGCGTCAAATCGGCAAGGCCGGTGCGATGCGCTGGCGTGGTGTGCGACCAACGGTTCGTGGCGTTGCCATGAACCCGGTCGATCACCCGCACGGCGGGGGTGAAGGACGTACTGGCGAGGGCCGTGAGCCGGTCAGCCCATGGGGTACTCCAGCGAAAGGGTACAGGACTCGTAGCAACAAGCGCACGGACAATATGATTGTCTCGCGTCGCAAGCGCAAGTAAGGGGCGAACACTATGTCACGTTCGATCAAGAAAGGCCCGTTCGTCGATGCGCATCTGATCAAGAAGGTCGATGCCGCCGTCGGGGGCAAAGAGAAAAAGCCGATCAAGACCTGGTCGCGCCGTTCCACCATCCTGCCCGAGTTCATTGGGCTGACGATTGCTGTGCACAATGGCCGCCAGCACGTTCCCGTTTACATCAACGAGAACATGGTCGGTCACAAGCTCGGCGAATTCGCGCTGACCCGTACGTTCAAGGGTCATGCCGCGGACAGAAAGTCCAAGAGGTAAGTGATGGAAACTACAGCTATTATTCGTGGCGTCCACATTTCAGCTCAGAAGACGCGTCTTGTTGCGGACATGATCCGCGGCAAGCCTGTGGCTCAAGCGCTGAACATCCTGACGTTCACACCTAAAAAAGCCGCGGGCATCGTCAAAAAGGCGCTTGAATCCGCGATCGCTAACGCCGAGCACAACGACGGCGCCGACATCGACGAACTCAAGGTCACCACGATCTATGTGGACAAGGCCCAGTCGATGAAGCGTTTTTCCGCACGTGCAAAAGGCCGCGGTAACCGTATCGAGAAGCAGACTTGCCACATTGTGGTCAAAGTCGGCGCTTAAGGAGTCACAATGGGACAGAAAGTACACCCGATTGGGTTCCGCCTGGTGGTAAGCCGCAACTGGAGTTCGCGTTGGTACGCTGACGACAAGGCGTTTGGCGGAATGCTGGCCGACGACATCCGCGTACGCGAGTACCTCAAGAAAAAGCTCAAGAGCGCCTCGGTTGGTCGCGTGGTTATCGAGCGCCCCGCCAAGAATGCGCGCATCACTGTTTACTCGGCTCGTCCGGGTGTGGTGATCGGCAAGCGCGGCGAGGACATCGAGAACCTCAAGTCTGATCTGCAGCGCTTGATGGGCGTGCCCGTGCACGTCAATATCGAAGAGATCCGCAAGCCCGAAACCGACGCCCAGCTGGTGGCTGATTCCATCGCCCAGCAGCTTGAAAAGCGTATTCAGTTCCGCCGCGCGATGAAGCGCGCCATGCAGAACGCAATGCGCCTTGGCGCCCAGGGCATCAAGATCATGAGCTCAGGTCGTCTGAACGGCATCGAAATCGCTCGTACCGAGTGGTATCGCGAAGGTCGTGTGCCCCTGCACACCCTGCGCGCCAATATCGATTACGGTACCGCCGAAGCCCAAACGACATACGGCATTATCGGCATCAAAGTGTGGGTCTATAAGGGCGACATGTTGCCCAACGGCGAAATGCCCCCCGAGGCAGCCGCTCCTCGCGACGAAGAGCGTCGCTCGCGCCGTCCCCGCGGCGATCGTCCCGACGGACGTCGCCCGGCCGGAGGTCGTGGCCGAGGACCCCGCAAGCCTGACGCCGCAGCGGCGCCAGCTGAAGGAGAATAACCATGTTGCAACCCTCACGCAGAAAGTATCGCAAAGAGCACAAAGGCCGTAATACCGGCCTGGCGACTCGCGGTGCGCAGGTGTCGTTCGGCGAGTTCGGCCTCAAGGCCACTGGCCGCGGCCGCCTCACCGCTCGCCAGATCGAAGCCGCGCGTCGTGCGATCAACCGTCACATCAAACGGGGCGGCCGTATCTGGATTCGCGTTTTTCCCGATAAACCCATTTCGCAGAAGCCTGCCGAAGTTCGTATGGGTAACGGTAAAGGCAATCCAGAGTTCTGGGTCGCGGAAATTCAACCCGGCAAGGTTATCTACGAAATGGAAGGTGTCAGCGAAGAACTGGCGCGCGAAGCATTTCGTCTGGCCGCTGCCAAGCTGCCTATTTCCACGACCTTCGTGTCGCGGCATCTGGGCGCCTAAGGAGATCACATGAAAGCCAGCGAACTCCGCACCAAAGACGCCACCGAGCTCCAAACCGAGCTCGAGAGCCTGCTGAAGGCGCAATTCGGTCTGCGCATGCAGCGCGCCACCCAGCAACTGTCCAACACCAGTCAACTGGGCAAGGTCCGTCGCGACATCGCGCGCGTCCGCACCGTTATGACTGAGAAGGCCGGAAAGTAAAATGAGCGAAACCCAAACTACACAAACAGCCAAGCGCCAACGTACGCTGATCGGCAAAGTTGTCAGCAACAAGATGGACAAGACTGTCGTCGTTCGCGTCGAGCGTCGGGTCAAGCATCCTGTTTATGGCAAGATTATCCTGCGCTCCAATAAGTACAAGGCGCATGATGAAACCAATCAGTACAATGAAGGCGATACGGTCGAGATCGCAGAGGGCCGCCCCATCAGCCGCGATAAATCGTGGACTGTGGTGCGCCTGCTCGAGGCCGCACGCATCATCTGATCGTTTGGCGGGGCCAAGTCGGCATCTTGTTGCCGATCAACGTTCATGCCATTCGTCAGTGCTCAGAAATCCCCCAAAGGGCTCCAGCTCTTGGGGGATTTTTGCATTGTGTGTTTTAGCCTATATGGCTCAGACGTGGCGAAGAGTGACGTACGACCCGATATAGCCTATAGCCTGGCTCTTTACGGGCCGGGCCGTTACGGCGATCATTAGACAGACACGAGACAAAGAGGAAACCCGATGTTTGATGAGTCATCCGCTGCCCAGATGGCGCTTTCCGGAGTCAAGGTGCTTGAGCTGGGTTCGCTCATAGCTGGCCCATATGCAAGCGCTTTGCTGGCCCAGTTCGGTGCCGAGGTAATCAAGATAGAGCCCCCAGGCACCGGAGACCCGCTGCGCAAGTGGCGCAAGCTGCATGAGGGCACCTCTTTGTGGTGGTATACGCAAAGCCGCAATAAAAAATCGCTGACGCTCGACCTTAAATCTGAAGAAGGTCAAGAGATTGTGCGCAAATTGGTCGCCGACGCCGATATCGTGATTGAAAACTTCCGCCCGGGTACGCTGGAAAAATGGGGCATAGGCTGGGAGCAGCTCTCTGAAGTTAATCCCAAGCTGATCATGGTGCGCATTTCCGGTTATGGCCAGACGGGGCCGGCCAGTCAACGGCCCGGTTTTGCCGCCATTGCAGAATGCATGGGCGGTTTGCGCTATGTCACCGGCTATCCCGACCGAGCGCCGGTTCGCGTGGGGGTCAGCCTCGGAGACACCTTGGCATCTCTATATGGCACGGTGGGAGCCTTGGTGGCGATGCATCATCTCAAGGTAAACGGCGGCCAGGGGCAGTATATCGATGTAGCCTTGTATGAGGCCGTGTTTGCCGTAATGGAAAGCCTGATCCCCGAGTACGCGCATAGCGGCTATGTCCGTGAACGCAGCGGCTCGGCCCTTCCGGGCATTACGCCGTCCAACACCTACTTGTGCGCCGACGGCAACTACGTGGCGGTGGCCGGCAACGGAGACGGCATCTTTCGTCGTCTCATGACAGCCATTGGCCGCCCCGACCTGGCGGAAGACCCCGCCTTGGCCCACAATGACGGCCGTGCCCTTCAGGCCGAGATGCTCGATGGCGTCATTGGCGGCTGGACAGCCGCGAATGATCTGGACAGCGTGCTAAATGTATTGAATCAGGCCTCTGTACCTTGCGGCCGTATCTACACGGCCGAAGACATTATGAACGACGCCCATTTTCAAGCACGCGGCATGTTGCAGAAGCAGGCCCTGCCCGACGGAAGCGAAATCTGCCTGCCGGGGATTGTGCCCAAGCTTAGCGCCACGCCCGGACGCACGCGCTGGGTCGGCCCCAAATTGGGTGAGCATACCGAAGAAATCCTTGAAAGCATCGGTGTTACGCCCGAGCAATATAAGAAGCTGCGTGAAGCGGGGTTGGCATGAACGTTTTACCGCCGCACGCGCCAGCGGGAAAGCGCCTATATATCCAGGAAGTTTCCGTCCGCGACGGCTTCCAGATCGAGCCGGCCTTCGTACCCACAGAGCAGAAGATCGCTCTTATCGATGCCCTGAGCCGCACTGGTCTGGCAAAGATAGAAGTAACGTCCTTTACGTCTCCCAAAGCGATTCCGAACCTGGCTGACGCTGAAGCGGTCATGAGCCGCATTCAAAGGATGCCGGGGGTGGTTTACGCGGCCTTGGCGCCTAATGTGCGCGGTTGCGAGCGGGCCTTGTCATGCGGCGCGGATGAGATCAATGTGTTCATGTCGGCCAGCGAGGGCCACAGCCGAGCGAATCTTCGCATGACGCCTGCGCAGTCGCTTGAAGAGTTCGAGCGGATCGTGCGCCTTGTGGATGGCAGCGCCGCCTTGAACGTTTCGCTGTCGACAGCCTTTGGATGTCCTTTCGACGGCCAGGTTCCAGCCGAACACGTAATGCAAACCGTACAGCGGCTGGTGGACATCGGGTTTGAGGCTGTTTCGCTGTGCGATACTACCGGCATGGCAAACCCGCGCCAGGTCGAACAGCTATGCGCCGCAGTGCTCGAGCGCTGGCCGTTTCTGACCTTGACAGCGCATTTTCACGACACGCGGGGCATGGGCCTTGCCAACGTGCTCGCAGCTTTGGCGGCCGGTGTGGACAGGCTCGATGCATCATTGGGCGGTTTGGGCGGTTGTCCGTTCGCCCCCGGTGCAAGCGGCAATGTCTGTACTGAGGATATGGTCCACATGCTTGAAGCCATGGGATACGAAACCAAGGTCGATCTTTCCATGCTGATCGATCTGGCGTTGACCCTGCCGGAGATTGTCGGCCACGATGTGCCTGGCCAGGTCATGAAGGCTGGTCCGGCCACCCGACGCTATCCTATGCCGGAATCAGGCGATACGAGCGCCTGATCCGGCTTTTATCAAGTTAATCGTTATTGTGCGCACACACGGTTGACGAGCAGTCTTCTGCTGATTTTTTTGTATGATTAGCAGCCCGCATTACACTATCTTTTCTTCATTTTTCATAGAGATTCAAACATGACACACGTTGTTAATCCGCCTGAAGTTGTCGCTGTTCCAGTGCATGGCAGTTCCGATACCTTTCCTGTGCGCCGCGTCTACTGCGTCGGACGCAACTATGCTGCTCATGCTCGAGAAATGGGCTTCGATCCCGACCGCGAGCCGCCGTTTTTCTTTTGCAAGCCGGCGGATGCCGTGGTGCCTGTCGCCGAAGGCAGCACGCTTGAACTGCCGTATCCCGCCGAGACCAGTAATTACCACTACGAGATCGAACTTGTGGCGGCGGTTGGAAAGGGCGGCTCCAATATTGCCTTGGAAGACGCTTTGAACCATGTCTGGGGCTACGCCGTTGGCCTGGACATGACCCGCCGCGACCTGCAAATGAAAATGCGCGAAATGGGCCGCCCCTGGGAAATCGGCAAGGCTTTCGACGCCAGCGCACCCATTGGCCCCTTGTATCCCGTCGAACAGGCCGGCCATCTTGAAAAGGCCGGTATCAAGCTTGACGTGAACGGCCAGACCAAGCAAAGCAGCAGCATCGACAACCTGATCTGGTCGGTGGCCGAGACGATCAGCTACCTGTCGCGTTTCTTCCGTCTCGAACCGGGCGACCTGATCTATACCGGCACCCCCGAAGGCGTGGGCGCGGTCGTGGCCGGCGACCTCATGGTCGGCTCGGTCGAGGGCCTGGGCACGCTCACCGTTAAAGTGGTGTAGCCATGAAGCTGTATAGTTTCTTCAACAGCTCTACGTCTTACCGGGTGCGCATTGCCCTGGCGCTCAAGAAACTGGATTTCAATCTGGCGCCTGTCAATATCAGGGCCATGGAGCACAAAGAGCCAGACTATGTCGCCAGGAACCCAAGCGCTGGGGTGCCGCTGCTGGTTGACGACGGCCTCGAGCTGGGGCAATCGTTGGCCATCATCGACTATCTAGATGCTAAATACCCGGAACCGCGCCTTATTCCGCAAGATTTAATCGAGCGTGCGCGTGTGCTTGAGATATCAAATCTCATCGCATGCGATATGCATTCTTTGAATAATTTGCGAACGCTACGGTATCTCGTCAAGAATATGGGTGTTAGCGATGAGGCCAAGAATGAGTGGTATCACCACTGGATCGCCGAAGGTTTCCGGTCGCTCGAGAAGTTGCTTGAACGTACCGATTCTGGTGGTTTCAGCATGGGTGGCCAAGTATCGTTGGCCGACTGCTGCCTGGTGCCGCAAGTTGCCAACGCCACGCGCATGGGCTGCGACATGAGCATCTACCCCCGCATAATGGCTGTGTATGAGCACTGCAAAACCCTGCCCGCGTTTCAACAGGCGGCCCCCGGCAACCAGCCTGACTTCCAGAAGTAAATGCCTCAAGGGCGAGAGCAAGTCTCTCGCCTTTTTCCGTGTGCGCCGCAGGGGCCGGCGCAATTTTTTGTTTTGTTAAGAGAGATTTTCAAGGGTTTTTCCTGCAAGTTGAAGGGCATTTGACGAAAGTCATGGCTGTTTTCAGCTACGCCTGGAAAATAAAAGCTCGTCATTTCGCCACTGCAAAAGCCTCAGCCGGATTGTGTTTCTTTGCAACATAAACTATATTATCGAAAAACATAATTATTTTATAAAATAGAGCGTTTGAAGGTGCCTGGCACCACATTCAAGGGGCGGATGTTTGAACCCCAAGAAACACATTCGATAAAACTGAAGATACTCAGGAGGCTTTTTTCAATGAAGCACATCAACAAACTAGCGGCCGCATTTGCCCTCATGGCATCCGCTACGTTGGCGCATAGTCAGGAAACCGTGGACATCGGCTTCATCGGCACGTTATCCACACCCGCCGGCTATATCGGCGAAGACCAGCGTGACGCCTTTCAGCTAGCGATCAAAGAAGGCGGCGGCAAGCTCGGTGGGGTGCCCGTCAACCTTATCGTCGAGGACGACGGGTTGAAGCCGGCTACCGGCAAGCAATCGGCGGAAAAAATGCTGCAGGATGGTGTGCGCCTATTCACTGGCGTGAACTTCTCGAACGTGCTGGTCGCGGTCGTACCGTCAGTGGTCAAGGAAGATAACGGTTTCTTCGTAAGCTTGAACGCCGGCCCATCAAACTTCGCAGGTAAAGCATGCAACCCCAATTTCTTCTCGGTTGCGATGCAGAACGATTCCTACAGCGACACGGCAGCAATTGCAGCCAATCAGCTTGGGGTCAAGAAGATTGTGATCATGGCGCCTGCCTACCAGGCCGGCCGTGATGCGTTGACCGGCTTCAAGCGCGCCTATGAAGGTGAAATCCTGGCCGAAATCTACACCAAGCTGGATCAGTCAGACTTCTCGGTCGAGCTGGCACGCATTCGTTCCCTGCAGCCCGAAGCAGTGTTCGAGTTCCTGCCCGGCGGCGCCGGCATCAATTTCGCCAAACAGTTCGCCAATTCGGGCCTGAATAAGTCCATCAAGATGGTCACACCGCTGTATTCCATGGACGACCGCATGCTGGCCGCATCGGGCGACGCGGGTGAAGGCTACTACCTGACCACCCAATGGACAAGCCAGCAAGACAATGAAGCCAGCCAGAACTTCGTGGCCGCCTTCGAAAAAGAGTACAATCGCCGTCCCACGGTCTACGCGGCAACCTCTTATGACACGGCCCGCCTGATCGGCGCGGCCCTCAAGGCCGTCAATGGCGACGTCAAGGGCCAGCCCGACGCGTTTCGTGAGGCGCTGCGCAAGGCTGATTTCGAGAGCGTGCGCGGCAACTTCGCCTTCAACACTAACCACTACCCCATTCAAGATTGGCAACTGGTGCGGGTCGAGCGTAACAGCGATGGTAATCTCGACTACAAGGCCGTTCGCACGATTGCCGAGAACCATACCGACCCTTACGTCTCTGAATGCCAGATGAAGTAAGCTTGTCGGCTTGAAACCGCGCACCGGCCATCGGTCCGGTGCGCGCTAAAACAAACAAACGGGTCCTCCCATGTATTTGTTCCTGGAACAGGCCATGAACGGCCTGCAATACAGCGCTCTGCTGTTTTTGCTGTCAGCGGGTCTGACGCTGATCTTCGGCATCATGAACGTCGTGAACCTCGCCCATGGTTCGTTCTACATGGTGGGCGCGTTTTGTGCCGCTTCGGCCGTGGCCATCACGGGCTCGTTCACGGTGGCCATTCTGGCGTCGGTCATCGGCGCCGGGGTATACGGCCTCATTGTCGAGCGGCTGATCATCAGCCGTCTCTATCACCGCGACCACCTGGATCAGGTGCTGGCCACGCTGGGCGTCATCTTTTTTACCAACGCGCTGGTCACACTCGTGTTTGGCCGCAGCCCGCCGTTTGTGGCGATTCCACCGTTGTTGCAAGGCGCTGTGCAGCTGGCGCCCGGCTTTAGCTATCCCCTCATGCGCCTGGCCTTCATTGGCGCCGGGGTGCTGGTGGCTGTGGGTCTGTGGTTTCTGATTTCGCGCACCCGGGTCGGGATGCTGGTGCGCGCCGGCGCCGACGATGCGGAAATCGTCGATGCGCTGGGCATCAACATTCGGCGTCTTTTCATGTTGGTGTTTACGCTGGGGGCGCTGCTGTGCGGCTTCGCCGGCGTCATGGCCGCACCGCTGCTGGCCGTTGAGATCGGCATGGGCGAAAAGGTGCTGATCACCACCTTCGTGGTGATTGTGGTGGGCGGGGTCGGCTCAGTGCGCGGCGCCCTGCTTGGTTCGGTTCTGGTCGGCATGACCGACTCGTTCGGGCGGGCCTACATTCCCATCTGGATGTCTCAAGTGCTGCCCCCCGAGTTCAGCGCGTCGGTCAGCTCGAGCCTGGTTTCAGCCAGTATCTATATTTTGATGGCCATCGTCCTGCTGGTGAAGCCACGGGGTCTGATCCCGGCACAAAGGTAATTCCATGACCCGCAAAAACATCGTCATCTTTTTGATTTTCGTCATTCTGTTGTTGTTGCCTTTCATTGCCGCCGGCCTGAACAACAGCTTTTTAATCAACATGGGCACCCAGTTTGTCATCTACGCGCTGGCGGCCATCAGCCTTGACTTGATTCTGGGCTATGGCGCCATGGTCAGTTTCGGCCATGCCGCGTTTTTCGGCCTGGGTGGTTATGTGGTGGGCATTGCGGCTTACCACATGGGCATGGGCGAGACCATCTTTGGCTGGGCCGGCTCTGAGTCTGCCCTGATCATGTGGCCGCTGGCCATGTTGGCAGCGGCCATCACCGGCCTGGTCATGGGCTTTTTGTCGCTGCGCACCAGCGGCGTGCAGTTCATCATGATCACGCTGGCCTTTGCCCAGATGCTGTATTTCGTGCTGGTCGGTCTGGTTACCTACGGCGGCGACGATGGCATGTCAGTCATCTCGCGTAACCTGATTCCCGGCCTGAACGTCGACGATCCGTCCGTTTTCTATTATGTGTGCCTGGCGTTGATGACGCTATGGGTGGTGGTGTGTCGGCGTATCGTCAACTCGCCATTCGGAATGGTGCTGCGCGGCTTCCAGCAAAACGAGCGGCGCAACGTCAATTTGGGCTATGCCCCCTTGCGCTACAAGCTCACGGCCTTCGTCATTTCGGCCGCCGGGGCCGGCCTGGCCGGCGCGCTGTGGGCCAATTACGCCCTCTATGTCAGCCCCGACATGGCTTCCTGGCTGAAGTCGGGCACGCTGATGGCCATGATCGTGCTGGGCGGCATGGGCACCATCTACGGCTCCATTCTGGGCGCCGCCGTCTACCTGGGGCTCGAGCAGGCCCTTACCGCCTGGACCGAGAACTGGATGCTGTTCCTGGGCCCGGTGCTTATTCTTGTCGTGTTGTTCAGCAAGCGCGGATTGTTCGGCTGGCTGGCAGGGAGAAACAGCCATGACTGAAGCGACTCAAGCCGCCCGCATCCAAGACACCGGCGTCCAGTCCCCCAAGCTTGAAATTCGTGGCCTGCGCAAGGCGTTCGGGGCTTTGGTGGCAACCAATGACGTCAACATCGACGTGCTTCCCGGCGAGATCCATGCGCTGATCGGCCCTAATGGCGCCGGCAAGACCACGCTTATCTCTCAGGTCAGCGGCGAGCTGATGCCCGATGCCGGCCAGATCCTGCTCGACGGCCAGGACATTACCCGCCTGCCCGCGCACAAGCGCGCCTCGGTCGGGCTGGCCCGGTCGTTTCAGATCAGCCAGCTGTATAACGACTTTACCGCCGAAGACAACGTGGCGTTGGCGGTGCAGGCCCAGTCCAGCAAGCGCTTCAACATGCTCAGCAACGCCCGCAAGCAGAGCGATCTTCGCGAGCCCGCGAGCCGGGCGCTGGAACAAGTGGGTCTGGTCAATCGTGGCCATTTACGGGTTTCAGAACTGGCTCATGGCGAGAAGCGCCAGCTGGAATTGGCCATCGCCTTGTCATTGAATGCCTCGGTATTGTTGCTTGATGAACCGATGGCCGGCCTGGGCGCCGAAGAGTCGCAGCGCATGAAGGACATCTTGCTGGGTCTGAAGGGCCAGTACGCCATTCTGCTCGTCGAGCACGACATGGACATCGTGTTTGCCCTGGCCGACCGCGTCACCGTGCTTGTCTACGGCAAGCCGATCTTCACCGGCACGCCCGACGAAGTACGCGCCAATAACGATGTGCGCGACGCCTATCTGGGAAGGGAAGAATAAACATGCTGCAAGTAGAAAACCTGCAATCAGGCTACGGCGCGGCCCAAGTGCTGTTCGGCGTGGACCTGTCCATTGAAACTCATCAGGTCGTGTCCTTGCTGGGGCGCAACGGCATGGGCAAGACCACCACCGTGCGCACCTTGATGGGCATGCTTCCCGTAAAGGGGGGCCAGGTATCCTTCGACGGCCAGGTCATCAGCGGCTTGCGTCCGCATCGCATTTCGAAGCTTGGGTTTGGACTGGTTCCCGAAGGGCGGCGCGTGTTTCCTTCGTTGTCGGTCTACGAGAACCTGGTTGCCACGGCCCGCAACGACTACAACGGCAGCTGGACGCTCGACGCCGTGTACGAGCTGTTTCCTCGCCTTAAAGAGCGCAGCAGCCAGTCTGCACGCACGCTTTCCGGGGGCGAGCAGCAGATGCTGGCCATTGGCCGGGCCTTGCTGACCAACCCGCGCCTGCTGATCCTGGACGAGGCCACCGAGGGCCTGGCGCCGGTCATTCGCCAAGAGATCTGGGCCTGCCTGAACCGCCTCAAGGCCGAAGGCCAGACCATCTTGCTGATCGACAAGAACCTCAAAGAGATGCACCACTTGGTTGACCGGCATTACATTATTGAAAAGGGCCGTATTGTCTGGCACGGCACATCGCCCGAGCTTCAAGAGCAACCGGAACTGATTGGCCGGTATCTGGGTGTTTGATTTCTTTGCGCACATAAAAAATGGCTGCTTTTAAAGCAGCCATTCCAGAATGCTGATAAACCCCCTGTTTTTGGCAGCGGGGTTTATTTTTTGCGCTGATTAGCTAGGTGCGCGCTGATTTGATTGATTTGTATATTCCGGGCTCAAGCTTCTGATTCTTCATGTTGCCGCAACGAGGTGGCGATCAGTTCGGTGGTGCGGTTGTAGTGTTGCGTCAATAGCGATACGGCAAGATCCGCATTGCGTTGCAGTGTGGCGTCCACTATCTCGTGATGTTCCTTCGATACGTCACGGCTGCTGTTGCGTGAGATAGGGGTTTTCAGCATCGGCCTTCGATACCGTTCCGTTTGTATGTACAGGTTCGCCGACAGCTCGAGCAGCCAGCGCGAGTCACATGCTGCGATAAGTGCGCGATGCAATGCCAGATGGCGTTTTTCGACTTCGTCGTACGACGTCTTTGCCGCTTCAGCCCCGCTGCGTCGGGTCGCCAGATCAAGGGCGTGCAGCGCGGCGACGATGTTGGTTTCCCAATCGTCAGTCGCCCGCTCAATGGAGCGCCGCAGGGCTTCGCAGTCGATGAGCGTGCGCACGCTCATGGAGTCTTGCATTTCTTTCAATGATAGCGGCGTTACGCGAAACCCCTTTAGCGCGATCGACTCTACCAGCCGCTCGCTTTGGAGGCGGTTAAGCGCCTCGCGCAGCGGTGTGAAGCTTAGTTGATAGCGCTTCTTCAGGAACTCGAGGCGCAACGCCAAGCCTGGAGTCAGTTCGCCCGAGAGAATGTCGCGCTTGATGCCCACGTATGCCTGTTCGGCCAGCGTAGGCGGCTTGGCTTCCGCGGGACTCTCGCGCAGTGGGGCGTTCATGACCGTGAGCGCCTGTCAGCCGCGCTGGTGGCCGACCCGTCGTCTTCGTCTTCAAAGTCGAGCTGGACTTCGCGTTGCAGGTCGGAAAACTGCGCCGATTGCTGAGTTTGCCGATTTACCCGCAGATCGAAAATATCGAATCGGTTGTAGTGCCCCGTGATGTCGTGCATTTGCCGCGGCTGGATGCAGCGCGACAGATCGACGTCGGCATACACAATGCCCTCGTCATCGATGAGGGGCTCGCCCACCAGCCGGCCGTCGGGCCCGATGATGCCCGAAAACGCGCTGTTCTTGCGGCGAAGCATTTGCTCTGCCTGCGGGTGCGTTTCGGTGAAGGCTGAAATGATTTCGTCGGAGACGGTGGAGCAAGACACGACGGTAAACACCTTGCCTTCAAAGCAATGAGCCATGGCGCGCACCTTGATCGCTTCGGCCATGTCGTAGTCGGGTGGCGCGACGGGAAGCGAGATATAGCTGGCCACATGCAGAAGCTCGCCCTGCGCCAGCAGGCTGAAACGCGCCAAGGTGTTGGTGTTCTCGCCGCAGGCCAGGCCGCCGAGGCGTCCGATGGCTGTGTCGTAGACGCGCAGCGAGCTGCCGTCGCCGTTGGCCCAGGTAAGCTTCTCGGCCCAGGTGGGCACCAGCTTACGGTGGCGGCCCAGCAGCTTGCCATCGGGGCCAATGAAGACGAGCGTGTTGTAGAGCGTACTGATCCCTGTGGGGCTGCGCTCGTTTACGCCCACAACCACGTGTACGCCGTGGCGTCCGGCTGTTTGCGCAATTCGATGGATTTCAGGCCCCGGAATCTCGATGGCGCTGCGGCACAATTTGTCGAACCATGGGCTGCCCTCTACCGGGTTCATGATCCAGTTCCAATACGGATAGCCGGCCACGAATACCTCTGGAAAGGCGATTAATTGTGCGCCTTGGCCTGCGGCCTCTTCGATAAGCGTACAAACCTTTTCAACTGTGGCGTTGGTATCCAGGAATACCGGAGCGGCTTGGACCGCGGCGACCTTGACGACGGGCAGGTTTAGCATGGTTTCCTCGTAAAGAAGATGAGCCGATTAGATGGCCACGACTGGGTTGCGCATTGTGCCGATGCCTTCGACGTAGGATTCAACCACGTCGCCGGGCCACAGCCATTCTTGCGGCGTGCGGCCAGCGCCCACTCCGGAGGGAGTGCCCGTGGCGATGATGTCGCCCGGCTCGAGCGTGATGCCCGCACTGATGTCTGTGATTAGGTGCGCCACGTTGAACAGCATATGGCGAGTATTGGATTGCTGCTTGATCTCGCCGTTGACCTTCAGCCAGAGGTCGAGTTTTTGCGGGTCGGGGATTTCGTCGGCTGTAACGATGCAAGGCCCGAACGGCGCATAGGTGTCGAGGCCCTTGGAATAGACCCACTGGCCCGCGCGACGATTGTCGCGGGCGCTCATGTCGAGCATCAGGCTGTAGCCGAACACATAGGACAAGGCGTCTTTTTCTTCGATGCGGGTGGCGCGCGTGCCGATAATGGCGGCGAGCTCTACTTCCCAGTCGAGTTGCTGCGTGACCTTGGCGTTGTGTTCGATGCTGTCGCCGGGGCCGATGACTGTGGTGGGCGGCTTGGTGAAAATGATGGGCTGCTTGGGCAGATCGGCCGAGGTGTCGAGCGAACGGCTGGATTCTTCAACGTGTTCGACGTAGTTGAGGCCAATGCCGAAGATGTTCTTGCGTGGGCGCGGAATGGGCGCCAACAGCTTTACGTTCTGCAAGGGCAGGGCGACGCCGACAGGCCAGCTTTCTTGATGCTCGTTGAGCAGTTCGGTGGCGGTGGCGACGGCCGACGGGCCCAGGTCGATGAATTCAAGCATGTCGCTGGGCAGGTCGATGCCTGCGATCATGCCCAGGTATTCGACATCCACAACCATGTTGTTGACGATGGCGCCAAGGCGGGCGCTTTCCTGGACATTGCGACGATAGGTGACGAGACGCATGAGGTTTTCCTTGTTATCGGGCGGTACCGCCCATTGCGTGTATAGAAAATGAATGAAGCGGCTTCAGGTGGGCAGTTCGGCCCACATGAGCCATTAAACCGGCTGGCGACCGCCGTTCTCTTGCAATGCTTCTTCGCGGTACAGGCCCAGCGCTCTCATCACGGGCATGTCGTTGAAGCTGAACAGGCAGGCATCTTCGGTCTGGCTGGCGTTGCCGTGCTCGTGGAATGCCCACGACGGCACACAGAAGATGTCGCGCTCTTGCCAGTCGAATCGCTGGCCATTGATGATGGAGAAGCCTTTGCCTTTGGCTACCTGGTAAATGAAGCTGCCTGTGTGGCGGTGAGCCTTGGTGTGTTCGCCGGGCCGGAGCATTTGCATGCTGGCTCCGATGGTCTGCATGACCGGGCCGCCTGTCTTGGGGTTGATGTAGTTCATGAGCACGCCGTCGAAGGGCGAACCGTCGGTAACGCGCGCGTAATTGCATAGCGCTTCGTAAGTGGGCGCCCATTCGTACTTCAGCAGCGGCGAATAGCCATGCTGCCATGTATCGTCGCCGGGCATCAGGCCGGTGCCGGACCACGTAGCCGTGCTGTCGTCCACGGCATAGGTGACGGCTTGGTTCAGGTCGGGGTGTACCGCATAGAAGTTTGCTTCAAGCGCATTGACCAAGGGGATGTCGAGCCCATCTTGCCAGATGCACGGCGCGCCGTCTTCGCTGACGCCGTGCTCGTGCCACGTGCCGTTGGGCGTCAGGACAAAGTCGTTCGCGCCGAGGGTCATCTTGTGGCCGTCGACGATGGTGAAGGCGCCTTTGCCTTCCATGATGAACCGTAGCGCGCTGGCCGAATGGGAATGGGCCGAGGCCAATTCGCCGGGATTCATCGCTTGTAGCCCGGAATACAGCCAACCCACTGCCGCGGCGACGTCTTGGCGGCCCGGGTTGTTCAGGTACACGACTCGGCGGCCCGCCTTCTCGGGGGACACCAGGTCAATGGAACGTAATACGTGTTCTCGCAGGTCGCGGTAGCGCCACAGCACGGGAACCGAGGACGACTGCGGGAACCAGGGCTCAATTTTATTGGCGACCGTCCAGAGGGCGCCTGTTTTAAGAGAGTCGAGCTCTTCGTAATAGGCGAGCAGTTCAGGAGTATCTTCGACGTTGGCGCGTCCGACCACGTCTTCGCGATAGTTGGTGCCGCGGGCAATTTTCATATCGGGCCTGTCTCAGGTTAAGCTGATTTTATAAAATCGTGGTGTTTTTCGATAATATTAGAGAATAATCGCGGGAAAAACAAGTCGTCCCGCCCTGCCAGTGCGTAATTCCAAGTTTATCGGCCAGAGGGGCGTGCTAGTCGGCCGACGAATGTTGCCAGCACCGCCTTGCGGTTGTCTTTGCGCCTCACCGCGTGCACGCTGGCTTCCAGTCCGGGTTCGTCCAGGATGCAGAAACTCAGCGCATGGGGTTGGAAGGCGCTGGTTGAAGTTGGCACCAGCGCAATGCCCAGCCCGGCTGCCACGAGGCTTAACTGGGCCGGCACTTCGCCTACAGTCTGCTCGACGTGGGGCGAGAACCCGTGAGCCGCGCAGGCACGGAAAATGCGCTCGGCGAAAGTTGATGTTTCACGCCGCAGCATGACGAATTTCTCGCCGGCCAGCTCATCCAGCCGCAGGCGTCGCTTGTTGGCCAGGCGGTGGCCGGGGGGTAATGCCACCAGCAGCGGGTCATCCCACAATTTACGGCTGCATAGCAGGTCGTCTTCGATGGATTGACGGGAGATGCTCAGGTCGATGCGCTGTTCACGCAGGGCCTCGAGCTGGTCGTTTGGCGCCATTTCATTGAGTATGACCCGGACGTTTGGATGTGACACCGCCAGTTGACCGATAAGCTGGGGTAGCGGGCCCAGGAAGTGCGAGCCTGACAGCCCGACTTCCAGCCGGCCGGCCGTTCCGGCGTCGATCTGGCGCACCCGCTGTGTGGCGTCCTTGAGTCGGCTCTGGACGATGCGCACATCGCGCAAGAACGCGGCGCCCGCTTCGGTGAGCTCTACCTTGCGGCTGGTGCGATGAAACAGCTTGGCCCCCAGTTCGTCCTCAAGCTGGGCGATCTGAGCGCTAAGAGGCGGCTGCGAAATATGCAGCCGCTCGGCGGCGCGAGTGAAGTTCAATTCCTCGGCCAATGTCGTAAAGTAGCGCAGCTGACGTAGTTCCATAGGCAAAATATAGCGCACGAGACGAATTTGATATTGGACCCGTCGCGTGAAATCGCCGAAGATAGTCTCGTTAACGTCCACAGCCCTTTTTTCAGGTACAGATCATGAGCACTACAGCGCGTTCCTTCCGTATCGGCCAAATCGTTCCCAGCTCCAACACAACGATGGAAACCGAAATTCCCCTCATGCTTCGCAGCCGCGAAACCAAGTTCGAAGAGCGTTTTACCTTCCATTCGAGCCGCATGCGCATGAAAAAAGTAACGCCCGAAGAACTCAAGGCCATGGATGCCGACTCTGACCGCTGCGCGCTCGAACTGTCCGACGCGCGCGTGGACGTGCTGGGCTATGCCTGCCTTGTCGCCATCATGAGCATGGGCCTTGGTTATCATCGCGAGTCTGAAAAACGCCTGCATCAAGTTGCCGTCGACAACAATGGTGCGGCGCCGGTCGTGTCCAGCGCGGGTGCGCTGGTTGAAGGCCTGCACGCCATGGGCGCCAAGAAGGTGTCCATTCTGACCCCCTACATGAAACCTTTGACCAAGCTGGTGGTTGATTACATCGAGAACGAAGGCATCGAGGTGCACGACGCGGTGTCGCTTGAAATTCCCGACAACCTCGAGGTGGGCCGGCAAAACCCCTTGGCTCCGGCCGAGCACGTAAAGCGCCTGAACACCAGCGGGGTTGATGCTGTCGTGTTGTCGGCCTGCGTGCAGATGCCGTCATTCCAGTCGGTGCAGCAGGTTGAAGACCAACTGGGCATGCCTGTAACCACGGCGGCCATTGGCACGGTTCACCAAATGCTGAAGCGTCTGGAGCTTCAGCGCGAAGTACCCAATGCCGGCAGCTTGTTGTCGGGAAGATACTAAGCAAACAGAGTTATTCCGATGCGCCGGGGACAGAAGAAACCCGGCGGTTGTTGCTTGGCCACAACGTACAGGTTGCTGTTCGCTGACGCACAATAAACTTCGGTAAAGGGCTTGCTATAAAAATTTAGTTGCGCTAATATAGCTAGCTTACTTCGCACAAGCCTCTTTTATACGCGAATAGTGCCCGCTTTTATTTATGGCGGCACTGCCCGCTTGGCAGGGCGCAATGCGCGAGGTATTCATAGGCAGATTTCAACCCAGGGTTTTGGGTTGGTTAGCTTGAAACTTACGCTGCAACTGGAAACAGCAGGCAGCAGCAGCTTTTAAGCGGCCGGCCTTGAATCTGACGGGACCAAAACTGGTTGGGCGGCCTTGCCGGGCAAATTGCTTCGGTGGCAGCCTGGCTAAGTTGGAACAGGAAAAATCATGATACAAATGCAAACCACGCTGGGCGTGGCCGACAACACAGGTGCGCGTTCTGTAATGTGCATCAAGGTGTTGGGTGGCTCAAAGCGCCGTTACGCCGCAATTGGCGACGTGATTAAAGTTAGCGTCAAGGATGCGGCCCCGCGCGGTCGCGTCAAGAAAGGCGAAATTTACAACGCAGTAGTGGTTCGTACCGCTAAGGGCGTGCGCCGCAAAGACGGCTCGTTGATTAAGTTTGGTGGCAACGCCGCCGTTTTGCTCAACGCTAAACTGGAACCCATCGGCACCCGCATCTTCGGACCCGTCACGCGCGAACTGCGCACGGATAAGTTCATGAAGATCGTGTCCCTGGCTCCAGAAGTGCTGTAAGGAGCCATCATGGAAAAAATCCGCAAAGGCGACGAGGTCATTGTACTGACCGGTCGCGACAAAACCCGCCGCGGCACCGTGCTGCGCCGTGTTGATGCCGATCACGTTGTGGTCGAAGGCGTCAACGTCGTAAAGAAGCACGTCAAGCCTAATCCGATGGCCGGTACGCAGGGCGGCATCATCGATAAAACCATGCCTATCCATATCTCGAATGTGGCTCTCTTCAACCCCGAGACCGGCAAGGCCGATCGCGTCGGGTTCAAAGAAGTCGACGGCCGCAAGGTTCGTGTATTTCGTTCCAGCGGCGCAGTCGTTGGCGCTAAGGCATAAGGGGCTGACAACATGGCTCGTTTACAAGAGTTCTACCGCGACAAAGTCATGGCCGACTTGCAATCTCAGTTCGGCTACAAAAGCGTGATGGAAGTGCCGCGCATCAGCAAGATCACGCTCAACATGGGCGTGTCGGAAGCAGTGGCCGATAAAAAGGTCATTGAGCACGCTGTTGCCGACCTTACCAAGATCGCCGGCCAACGGCCCGTGGTCACCAAGACACGCAAGTCTATCGCCGGGTTCAAAATCCGCGAAGACTATCCCATCGGCTGCATGGTCACCTTGCGTGGCCGCCGCATGTACGAATTTCTCGACCGCCTGATCGCCGTCGCGCTGCCGCGCGTTCGCGACTTCCGTGGCGTGTCGGGGCGTGCGTTCGATGGGCGCGGCAACTACAACATCGGGGTTAAAGAGCAAATCATTTTCCCTGAAATCGAATACGACAAGATCGACGCGGTTCGTGGTATGAATATCAGCATCACCACCACCGCCAAGACCGACGATGAAGCCAAGGCGCTGCTTACAGCGTTCAGCTTCCCGTTTCGCAACTAAGGGGCGATGACGTGGCAAAACTTTCCCTCATTAATCGCGACATCAAGCGCGCCAAATTGGCAGAAAAGTACGCTCCCAAGCGTGCCGCTTTGAAAGCAATCATCAACGATCAGTCCAAGTCTGACGAAGAGCGTTACCAGGCTCGCCTGCAATTGCAGCAACTGCCCCGTAACGCCAGCCCAAGCCGCCAGCGCAACCGTTGCGCGGTAACCGGCCGTCCGCGCGGTGTTTACAGCAAGTTCGGTTTGGCTCGTCACAAGCTGCGCGAAATGGCGCTGCGTGGCGAAGTCCCGGGCATGACCAAAGCCAGCTGGTAGGAGAAATACACATGAGCATGAGCGATCCCATCGCCGACATGTTGACCCGCGTGCGCAACGCGCAGCAAGTCAACAAGACGTCGGTCAGCATGCCCTCCTCGAAGCTGAAGGTAGCTATTGCTACCGTGCTCAAGGACGAAGGCTACATCGACAGTTACCAGATCGTCGGGGAACAGGCCAAGCCGGTTCTCGAGATCACCCTGAAGTACTACGCCGGCCGTCCGGTCATCGAGCGCATCGAACGCGTCTCGCGCCCCGGTCTGCGTATCTACAAGGGCCGTTCGGCCATTCCTCAAGTCATGAACGGCTTGGGCGTGGCTATTGTTTCCACGCCCCGTGGCGTGATGACCGATCGCAAAGCTCGCGCCACCGGCGTTGGCGGCGAAGTGTTGTGCTACGTTGCATAAGGAGACCCACATGTCACGTATAGCAAAATACCCGGTTGCGCTGCCCAAAGGGGTGGAAACCAAGATCGACGCCGACCAGATCACAGTCAAGGGTCCCTTGGGCACCCTGACCCAGTCGCTCACAGGCGACGTCGACATCAAGCTCGAAAACGAGCAGCTGTCGTTCGCCGTGGCCAACGATTCTCGCCAGGCACATGCAATGTCGGGCACTTTACGCGCCTTGGTCAACAACATGGTTACCGGCGTCAGCAAGGGCTTCGAGCGTAAATTGAACCTGGTGGGCGTGGGTTTCCGCGCTCAGGTGCAAGGCAACGCGCTGAAACTCCAACTCGGTTTCTCGCATGACATCCTGCACGAGATGCCTGAAGGCATCAAGATCGAATGCCCCACCCCGACCGAGGTCGTGGTCAAGGGCGCCGACAAGCAGGTCGTGGGCCAGGTGGCGGCTGAAATCCGCGCCTATCGCCGTCCGGAACCCTACAAGGGTAAGGGCGTGCGCTATGCCGACGAGCGTGTCATCATGAAAGAAACCAAGAAGAAATAAGCGCGCAGGCAAGGACGAATCATGGACAAGAAAATCTCCCGTTTGCGTCGTGCGGTATCGAGCCGACGGAAAATCACCGAACTGCGTGTACATCGCCTGTCGGTTTTCCGCTCGAATCTGCACATATACGCAAACATCATCTCGCCGGAAGGCGATCGTGTGCTCGTTAGCGCATCCACGCTCGAGCCCGAGGTTCGCAAAGAACTCGCGAGCCAGAACACCAACGGCGCAAATGTCGCTGCCGCGGGTCTGGTTGGCAAGCGCGTGGCCGAAAAAGCCAAGGCTGCCGGTATCGAACAGGTCGCCTTCGACCGTTCGGGCTTCCGTTACCATGGCCGCGTGAAGGCGTTGGCCGATGCCGCGCGCGAAGCCGGCCTGAAGTTCTAAGAAGGATTATCAAATGGCTAAAGCACAAGGTAAGCACGTCGAGAAAGAAAACGACGACGGCATGCGCGAAAAAATGATCGCGGTCAACCGCGTCAGCAAAGTGGTCAAGGGTGGTCGCACCATGAGCTTTGCTGCGCTGACCGTGGTGGGCGACGGCGATGGCCGTATCGGCATGGGCAAGGGCAAGGCCCGCGAAGTGCCCGTTGCTGTACAGAAAGCCATGGAACAGGCCCGTCGCGGCTTGTACAAGGTGCCCCTGAAGAACGGCACGCTGCATCACAGCGTAGTGGGCAAGCACGGTGCAGCCACCGTACTTATCTCGCCCGCCGCTGAAGGTACCGGCGTAATCGCCGGCGGCCCGATGCGCGCCATCTTCGAAGTCATGGGCGTACGCAACGTCGTGGCCAAAAGCCTCGGTTCCAGCAACCCATACAACATGGTTCGAGCCACGCTCAATGGCTTGCGGGCATGTTCGACTCCGTCTGATGTCGCCGCCAAACGCGGCAAGTCGGTCGAAGAAATTCTGGGGTAAGTCATGACGACACAGAAGCAAATCAAAGTAACGCTCGTGCGCTCTGTCATCGGCACCAAGCAATCCCATCGCGACACGGTTCGCGGCCTGGGCCTGCGTGGTCTGAACAGTAGTCGCGTGCTGGTCGATACTCCCGAGGTGCGTGGGATGATCCGTAAAGTGGATTACCTCGTTACCGTCTCGGAAGCCTGAAAGGAATCGGGATGTCAGAAACTCAACTGAACACACTGCAGCCGGCCGCCGGCAGCAAACACCCCAAGCGCCGAGTCGGCCGGGGTATTGGTTCCGGCCTGGGTAAAACCGCCGGCCGAGGCCACAAAGGTCAGAAGTCGCGTTCCGGCGGTTTCCATAAGGTCGGTTTCGAAGGCGGTCAAATGCCTTTGTACCGTCGCCTGCCCAAGCGTGGTTTTACTTCTCGCACTCAAATGCTGCGTGCCGAGGTTCGCCTGTCCGATCTTGAAGCTCTGCCCGTCGATGAAATCGACGTTCAGGTTCTCAAGCAGGCCGGCGTCATCGGCCAAAGCGTGCGTTACGCCAAAGTCATCAAGTCCGGCGAGCTGACCCGCAAGGTCGTGCTCAAGGGCGTGGGCGCCACGGCGGGTGCGCGTGCGGCAATCGAGGCCGCCGGCGGTTCGCTGGCTTAAGGGGTAGCGGGTGGCTAAAGCTCAGGCACAGAATAAAGCGGGGGCAAAGTACGGCGATCTCAAACGCCGTCTTGTCTTCCTGCTGCTCGCCCTGGTGGTATACCGTCTTGGCACGCACATTCCCGTGCCGGGCATCAACCCCGACGCACTGTCCGAGATGTTTCAACAGAACCAGGGCGGCATTCTGGGCCTGTTCAACATGTTCTCCGGCGGTGCGCTCGAGCGTTTCTCAGTGTTCGCTCTGGGCATCATGCCGTATATCTCGGCTGCCATTATCATGCAGCTGATGGCTGTGGTGGTGCCGACGCTCGAAGCCATCAAGAAAGAAGGCGAATCGGGTCGTCGCAAGATCACGCAGTACACGCGCTATGGCACGGTGTTGCTGGCGTTGGTCCAGGCAGTGGGCATTTCGGTCGCGCTGGAATCGCAGCCGGGCCTGGTTATAGACCCAGGCATGCTGTTTCGCTTTACCACGATAGTTTCGCTGGTTACCGGCACCATGTTCGTCATGTGGCTGGGCGAGCAGATTACCGAACGCGGCATTGGCAACGGTATTTCCATCATCATCTTCGCCGGTATTGTGGCGGGACTGCCCAGCGCATTAACGGGCATGCTTGATCTGGTGCGCACTGATGCAATGTCGATCCTGTCGGCGCTGTTCATCCTGGTGCTGGTGGTGGCGGTTACCTACTTCGTCGTGTTTGTCGAGCGTGGCCAACGACGCATTACCGTCAATTACGCCAAGCGGCAGGTCGGAAACAAAGTCTATGGCGGGCAAAGTTCGCATTTGCCCCTGAAGCTGAACATGTCCGGGGTCATTCCGCCCATTTTCGCTTCGTCCATTATTTTGCTGCCTGCAACAGTAACAAGCTGGTTCTCCAGCAACCCGAACATGCGCTGGCTGGGTGATTTGGCCGCTGCTTTGGCGCCGCACCAGCCGTTGTATGTAACATTGTTTTCGGCGCTGATCATTTTCTTCTGCTTCTTCTATACGGCTCTGGTATTTAACAGCCGCGAAACCGCAGACAACCTGAAGAAGAGCGGCGCTTTTATTCCGGGTATCCGTCCGGGCGAACAAACGTCCCGGTATGTTGACAAGATACTCATGCGCTTGACGCTGGCCGGGGCCATTTACATCACATTGGTGTGTTTGTTGCCCGAGTTCATGCAGATGCGCTGGAATGTACCGTTCTATTTTGGTGGCACTTCGTTGCTAATTATTGTGGTCGTGGCTATGGATTTCATGGCCCAGGCACAGGCTTACATGATGTCTCACCAGTACGACTCGCTGCTCAAGAAGGCGAACTTCAAGGGTGCGGGAATGCCAATGCGGTAAGAAGAACACAAATGGCAAAAGACGACGTCATACAAATGCAAGGAGAGGTTCTCGAAAACCTCCCCAACGCTACTTTTCGCGTCAAGTTGGAAAATGGCCATGTAGTGTTAGGCCACATTTCGGGCAAGATGCGCATGCATTACATCCGGATTTTGCCGGGTGACAAGGTCACAGTGGAGCTCACGCCCTATGATCTGTCTCGCGCCAGGATTATATTCCGCTCTAAATAAGCGGCCGGAACAAAGGAAACTAGGAGTCAACCATGAAGGTAATGGCATCGGTAAAGCGGATTTGCCGCCACTGCAAAATCATTAAACGTCACGGCGTGGTGCGTGTTATTTGCACCGACCCGCGTCACAAGCAGCGCCAAGGCTAATGGCCGCAGCGCAACAGATTTAAACAAGGAACAGTCATGGCCCGTATCGCTGGCATCAACATTCCGCCGCATAAGCACGCCGAAATCGGTCTCACCGCTATTTTTGGCATCGGTCGCACGCGCGCACGCAAAATCTGCGAGGCGTCCGGCATCGAATACTCCAAGAAGGTAAAAGACCTTACCGATGCCGAGCTGGAGCGTATTCGCGAACACGTCAACGTGTTCACCGTCGAAGGCGATCTGCGTCGCGAAGTACAACTTTCGATCAAGCGTCTGATCGACCTGGGAACCTATCGCGGCATGCGTCACAAGCGTGGCCTGCCTGTTCGTGGTCAACGCACGCGCACCAATGCCCGTACCCGCAAGGGTCCGCGCCGTGCCGCCGCGTCCCTGAAGAAATAATCGAGGATTAGAAGATGGCGAAAGCATCCAGCAGCAGCGCCTCGCGTGTGCGCAAAAAAGTCAAAAAGAGCGTTTCGGACGGCATTGCGCACGTTCACGCATCTTTCAACAACACCATCATTACCATTACCGATCGCCAGGGCAACACGCTTTCCTGGGCGACTTCGGGTGGCGCCGGCTTCAAGGGCTCGCGGAAATCCACGCCGTTTGCCGCGCAGGTCGCGGCGGAATCGGCCGGCCGCCTGGCTCAAGAATACGGCATCAAGACGCTTGAAGTCCGCATCAAGGGCCCCGGCCCCGGTCGCGAGTCGTCGGTGCGTGCGCTTAACGCGCTGGGCATCAAGATCTCCAGCATCTCGGACATCACGCCCATTCCGCACAATGGCTGCCGTCCGCCCAAGCGTCGTCGCATCTAAGAGGAAACCATGGCACGTTATATTGGACCCAAATGCAAGCTCTCGCGTCGCGAGGGTACCGACCTATTCCTGAAGAGCGCGCGTCGTTCGCTCGATTCGAAATGCAAACTCGAATCCAAGCCCGGCCAGCATGGCCGCATCTCGGGCGCCCGCACTTCTGACTTCGGCCTGCAATTGCGCGAAAAGCAAAAGCTCAAGCGCATGTACGGCGTACTTGAAAAGCAGTTTCGCAAGTACTTCGCCGAGGCTGAACGCCGCCGCGGCAACACCGGCGAAACGCTCATCCAGCTGCTCGAGTCGCGCCTGGACAACGTTGTCTACCGCATGGGCTTTGGTTCGACCCGCGCTGAAGCGCGCCAATTGGTCAACCACCGTTCGGTCGAACTCAATGGCAAGACCGCCGACATCGCGTCGATCATCGTCAAGCCCGGCGACATCATCTCCATCCGCGAGAAGTCCAAGGGCCAGCTTCGTATCCGCGAGTCGCTCGATCTGGCTTCCGGCCAGGGCATCCCCCAGTGGGTTGAGGTCGATTCCAGCAAGCTGTCCGGTACGTTCAAGCAGGTACCCGATCGCGCCGACGTCGCCCGCGATGTCAACGAGTCGATGGTCGTCGAATTGTATTCGCGTTAAAGCGCCATACATTATTTGCAGCATCAATTCGCAGCCCATGTTTCAGCCGTTTGCTGGAACCTGGGCTGTGTCAGCTACCGCATGACAAGCGGTCCATCCGTCAGCCTTATCGGTGTAACGAGCCGAGGGTATTGAAAAGGAACACACATGTCGTCTCAAGGTTTTCTGAAACCCCGTTCTATCGAAGTCGAGCCGGTTACCAAGAATCGCGCTCGCGTGATCATGGAGCCGTTCGAGCGTGGCTACGGCCATACTCTGGGTAATGCGCTGCGTCGCATCCTGCTGTCGTCCATGACGGGTTATGCGCCCACCGAGGTGCAGATCACTGGTGTCGTGCACGAGTACTCCACCATTGCAGGCGTGCGCGAAGACGTCGTCGACATCCTTCTTAACCTGAAGGGCGTGGTGTTCAAGCTGCACAACCGCGACGAAGTCACGCTCGTGCTGCGCAAAGAAGGCCAGGGCGTGGTTACCGCGGCCGATATCGAACTGCCGCACGACGTCGAGATCATCAACCCTGATCACGTCATTGCCAACCTTACAGAGGCCGGCAAGCTTGAAGTGCATATCAAGGTCGAGCAGGGCCGCGGCTATGTGCCGGGCAACGTGCGCGCCTTGATCGACGATCGTTCGCACACCATTGGCCGCATCGTGCTTGATGCCTCTTACAGCCCGGTTCGTCGCGTCAGCTACGCCGTCGAAAGCGCTCGTGTAGAGCAGCGCACCGACCTGGACAAGCTGGTTCTCGATATCGAGACCAACGGCGTGCTTTCGCCTGAAGAAGCTGTGCGTCAGTCGGCTCGCATCCTTATGGACCAAATCTCGGTGTTTGCAGCGCTTGAAGGTGTGGGCGATTCCTACGAGGCGCCTGCCCGTGGCACACCGCAGATCGATCCCGTGCTGCTGCGTCCAGTTGACGACCTCGAGCTTACCGTGCGTTCGGCGAACTGCCTCAAGGCCGAGAACATCTACTACATCGGTGATCTTATCCAGCGCACCGAAAACGAGCTGCTCAAGACCCCCAACCTGGGTCGCAAGTCGCTCAATGAAATCAAGGAAGTTCTTGCCGCGCGCGGCCTTACCTTGGGCATGAAGCTCGAGAATTGGCCGCCACTGGGTTTAGAGCGTCCTTAAGCAGTAAAGAGCCCGGTGCATGGTTTTGCGCCGGGCTTTTCGATGCCGCCGGGCTGTTGTGAAAAGGCCTTTGGCACATTGGCAACACCAATTTTTGTTGTATATTTTTACCCCTTCATCGGCCCGCAGATTTTCTGATAGAAGAGCCGGTAACCGCGAATACCTATTTTCGCAAACATAGATTCAAAGGAAATTATCATGCGTCACCGTCACGGTTTGCGTAAACTCAATCGCACCAGCTCGCATCGCCTCGCCATGTTCCGCAACATGGCCGTTTCGCTGCTTACCCACGAAGCCATCAAGACCACGCTGCCCAAAGCCAAAGAGCTGCGCCGCGTCGTCGAGCCTCTTATCACCCTGGGCAAAGAGCCCACCCTTGCGAACCGGCGTCTGGCTTTTGCCCGCTTGCGTGATCGCGACGCAGTAACCAAGTTGTTCGAAGTTGTGGGCCCGCGCTACAAAGAGCGCAACGGCGGTTATACCCGTGTGCTGAAAATGGGTTTCCGTCAGGGCGACAACGCGCCCATGGCGTTCATCGAGCTTGTCGACCGTCCCGAGCTTGAAGAAACCGAAGACGAAGCCGAGTAAAACAGCTTCGGCCGGCGGCTCTGCTTCCCGGTCAAGCCTTCCGCTTGAACGAACGCCCCAGGTTCGGACTCAGTCCGGATGTGGGGCGTTTGCTTTTGGCGGTGAGTTTGTTGCCGGTAATGGCCGGCAACGGCATTGCCTAATCTTATAAAAATAAATAGAATCTCGAAGACGAATAACTTTTTATAAAATCAGGTGGGCGTTTCCGCATGAAGCGTTTGTCGTCGACCAGTGAACAGAGGGTGGAAATTATGTTTGGCAAATTAACTTTGGCATGCCTTGGCGTTATTGGCCTTGGCTTGGCGCAAACCGCTGCGGCGGCCGACCCGCTACGCATCGGCTTTATCACCACCTTGTCGACACCAGCCGGTTACATAGGCGAAGACCAGCGCGACGCCTTTCAATTGGCTATTAATCAGGAAGGCGGCAAATTAGGCGGTGTGCCGGTCCAGTTGGTGATTGAAGACGATGGCCTCAAGCCGCCCACCGGCAAGCAGTCGGCCGAAAAAATGCTGCAAGAGGGCATACAGCTTTTCACGGGCATCAATTTTTCCAACGTATTGATGGCGGCAGTGCCCAGCATTCTGAAAGACGGCGCATTTTATGTCAGCCTTAACGCAGGTCCTTCTCAGTTTGCCGGCAAACGTTGCGACAAAAATTATTTCGTGGCGTCGTTTGAGAATACCTCGCTGCATGCGGCGGCGGGGCAGGCCGCCACCGCGCAAGGGTTCAAGAATGTGGCGTTGCTGGCTCCAAGCTATCAGGCAGGGCGGGACGCCCTTGCGGGTTTCAAGCGTTTGTATAAGGGCGAGGTGGCTGCTGAAATCTATACCAAGCTCGACCAATCGGATTTCTCGGTTGAACTGGCCCGTTTGCGCGACCTGGCCCCCGACGCCATTTACCAGTTCCATCCTGGCGGGGCGGGTATCAACTTTGCCAAGCAATACGCCAACTCGGGCTTGAAACAAACCATCCCGATGTTTCTTCCGGTGTTTTCAATGGACTTACGCATGATCCAGGCCACCGGCGACGCATCTGAAGGCCTGTACACGACCGCGCTGTGGTCCCCGCTGCTGGATATTCCGGAAAGCAAGCAGTTTGTCGAAGACTTCAAGAAGGCGTACGGCCGTGTGCCCACGCATTACGGGGCCTTGTCTTATGACACGGCATTGCTGATCGCCTCGGCCCTCAAAGCCGTCGACGGCGACCTGAGCCGTGCTGACGAATTCCGCGAAGCATTGCAAAAAGCCGACTTCAAGTCGGTGCGGGGCAACTTTGCCTTCGACACCAACCACCATCCCATTCAAGACTACTATCTTGCCAAGATTGAGGCGGATGAGAACGGCGACTTGATGCCCACGGTGCTGTCCAAGGTGTTGAGCGAACAGCGGGACGCATTCGCGGCCGAATGCGAAATGAACTGAGTCGGGGCGGGCATTGCAACAGCACAATAAGTCAGGCCAGGGCGCAGATCTTTATTTTGCGGATCTGGCCGAGCGAGGCCGGCAATACGACGCCCGCGGCTCCGTCGCCGATTTCGACGCTTGCGTGGCGCAGTACGCCCGCCTTGCACGAGAAGTGAACCGGGATTGCGTGGGCCTTTACGACCTGCAGTACGGCCAGGCGGCAGCCGAGCGTCTTGACGTGTTTCCCACCGTGCTGGGCAAGCAACCCGCGCCGGTCTTCATCTTCATACATGGGGGCTATTGGCGGTCTCAGGCCAAAGAAGACGCCCCCATCATGGTGAAGCCCTTTACGCAGGCCGGCGTTGCAGTTTGCACGCTCGAGTACACCTTGTTGCCCGAAGCCACTTTGCCCGAGGTGGTCAGGCAAGTACGCAGCGCCGTGGCTTGGCTGTATCGCAATGGCCTGCAGTACGGCATTGACCCAAACCGGCTGTACGTGGGCGGCAGCTCGGCCGGCGCGCACCTGGCAGCCATGGCCACGGCGCAGGGCTGGGCGTCTTTGTACGGTCTGCCTGAAGACGTGGTCAAGGGGCTTGCCGGCCTTAGCGGCTTATACGAGCTGGCCCCCTTATGCCAGATCGCGCCGAACGAGTGGCTGCAACTTCACGCTGACCAAACGGCTCGGGTCAGCCCTTTGCACCACTTGCCGCGTGCGGGGCTGCCGGTAGTGCTGGCGGTCGGGGGGCTGGAAACCGAAGGCTTCAAGAATCAAACCACCGCATACGAGGCGGCGTGTCGCGCGGCCGGCCTGGGCGTTAACCGGGTTCATGTGCCTCAATGCAATCATTTTGATCTTCTGTGCGAGTGGGCCGATTCACAAAGTGATTTATCCGCCGCTGTCCTCGACATGATCCTGGCTGCCTGAACCCTCCCGCCGATGGGGTTTCGACCAAACCGCTAAAATGGGCTGATTTCACGAGTTTCCGAAAAGGGGGATGCCCATGGCGCACGACGTAGTGGTGGTATTAAGCAATGCTCCCGATCAGTTGCTGGCCAAGCGCATCGCGCACATGCTGGTCGAAGAGGGCCTGGCTGCCTGCGTGAACCTTGGCGCGCCCGCATTGTCCATGTATATGTGGGAGGGCAAGCTCGAAGGAGCCGAGGAAATTCCCCTGGTCATCAAGACGACCCAGTCGGCTCTACCTGCCATGACTGATCGTCTCACTGAATTGCATCCCTACGAAGTGCCCGAAATACTGGTCATGCCGGTTGCGGGTGGGGCCCAGCCATACCTGGACTGGGTGCGAGAGCAAACGTCGGCGCGATCCTAGGGTTGCGGCCAGGCATAAGGAAAAGCGAATGTTGTCGAGGTTAAGCCCTGCAGGTTGGCGTGGCAATGCAGGGGCGCGTGGTTGCGGCTGGTTATTCCCGCAGTTTCGTCAGGCAGGCAAGGCGGTGCAGGTTCTATGGATGGCGCTTGCGCTTGTGGTCGCTGCGGCCTTGCCGGCAGGGCCGGCGCAGGCGCAAGACGAGTTCCTTGACCCGGCCGAGGCATTCGTCTTGGCGGCAGCCATGGAGAACCCCACCGAACTGCACGTGCATTTTCGCATCGCGCCCGACTATTACATGTACCGAGAGCGCTTCTCTTTCGAGGTTGACGCTCCCGTTGCGGGCGAACCCATCTATCCGCGCGGCTTGGTCAAATATGACCCCACCTTCGATGAGAACATGGAGGTCTACCACGACCAGGTCACGATACGCCTGCCCTTGCAGGCGGGCGCAACCCAGCCAGTGCCCTTGCGCATTACCGGCCAGGGCTGTGCCAATGCCGGATTATGCTACCCGCCGATGACCTTCGCCCTGCAGCTTGTGCCGGTCGATCAGGGCTACCTGGTGCAGGGAGAGGGCGTGGTGGAAAGCGTGCCGCCTCCGCAAGACGAAATTGCCAGGCAAACCTCCGCCGCAGCAAGCGCACAGGGCCAGGGTACAGGCGGGGTATTGAGCCTGGGCGATACCGGGCTGGCGTCTTATCTGGCCGGCATCGGCTGGTTCGAACTGATCGGATTGGCCCTGTTGTTCGGGCTGCTGCTTACATTCACGCCTTGCGTGCTGCCCATGGTTCCCATCGTGATGGCAGTGGTCGTCGGCGACGCGCGTAGCCGTGGCGCTGCCGGCCGGTGGCGCGGTCTCGGTCTGGCCGCCTGCTATGTCTTGGGCATGTCGGTGGTTTACACCATACTGGGCGTTGCAGCGGGCCTGGTCGGGGCCAGCCTGGCCGCTTGGCTGCAGACACCTTGGGTGCTGGCTGTATTCGCCTTGCTGCTGGCCTTGCTGGCCCTGGCCATGTTCGATGTCTACACCTTCCAGGCTCCTGCGCGGCTTCAATCGGGGCTTAGTGAAAGGGCCTCGCGCATACCCGGGGGGCGATGGGGCGGCGCCTTCCTGCTGGGCATGGTGTCGGCGTTGATTGTCGGGCCGTGCGTGGCGGCGCCCTTGGCTGGTGTCTTGCTGTTCATTTCCCAGACCGGCGACGTGGTCCTGGGCGGCAGCGCCTTGTTTGCCATGGCTTGGGGCCAGGGCGCCTTGCTGTTGGTGCTGGGAGCCACCTCGGGTGCGCTGATGCCGCGCGCCGGCCCCTGGATGGATGGGGTCAAGCAGTTCTTCGGCATGTTGCTGCTGGCCACTGCCTGGTGGATGCTGCGGCCTGTGGCGCCCGCCTGGTTGGGCATGCTGGGCTGGGCCTTCCTGGCGATGTGTAGTGCTGTCTTGCTGGGTGTATTCGGGCGGCGTGGGGGCCTGCCGGTGTCCACCGGCGCCACGGGCCTATGGCGCAGCGTGTTGCGCGCGGCCGGGCTGCTGTTGGCCGTATGGTCGATATTGCTCTTGGTGGGTTTGGCCGCCGGAGCACGAGACGTTCTCAGGCCGCTGGCGGCTTTTACAGCGCCTGCCTCGATTGCATCCGGCGGTGTGCCCGCGGCGGCGCAGGCGCCCGAATTCCAGCGGGTTGCGTCCGTGGCCGAACTTGACCAGTTGGTGGCTGAATCTGATCGGCCCGTGATGCTCGATTTCTATGCCGATTGGTGCATCTCGTGCATCGAGATGGAGCGTTTTACATTCAGCGAGCCACAGGTGGCGCGGCGCATGGGCGAGTTTCTTCTGGTCCAGGCCGACGTAACCGCCAATACGCCGGATGACCGCGAACTATTGCGCCGCTTCAATTTATTCGGCCCTCCCGGAATCATCTTCTTTGACCGGCAAGGGGCTGAACTGGCCGATCGTGTGATCGGTTTCCAAAACGCCGAACGCTTCGGCGCAGTGCTGGACGAGGTATTGAAGAAAGCGGGGTAATAGTAAGATGCCGCGCTTCAGGCTTTCAACAGCTTGGCCGCATGCACGGCGAAGTAGGTGAGTATGCCGTCGCCGCCGGCGCGCTTGAAGGCCAGTAAAGACTCCATGACCACTTTGTCGTGGTCCAGCCAGCCATTGGCGGCCGCCGCCTTGAGCATGGCGTATTCGCCGCTTACCTGGTAGGCGAAGGTGGGCATGCCAAAGGCTTGCTTGACGTCGCGCAGCACGTCCAGGTAGGGCATGCCCGGTTTTACCATCACCATGTCCGCGCCCTCGCGAATGTCGGCCGCTACTTCGCGTAAAGCCTCGTTTCGGTTGGCGGGGTCCATCTGGTAGGTGGCCTTATTCGACTTGCCCAGGTTGGCGGACGAGCCGACGGCGTCCCGGAAGGGGCCGTAGAAGGCGCTGGCGTACTTGGCCGAGTAGGCCATGATGCGCGTGTGGATATGGTTTTGCGCTTCAAGCGCACGCCGTACCGCGCCGATGCGGCCATCCATCATGTCGCTGGGGGCGACAATATCCACGCCCGCCTGGGCCTGCACCAGCGCCTGCTTGACCAGGACCTCTACCGTCGGTTCGTTCAGAACATAGCCTTCGTCGTCGATGACGCCATCCTGGCCGTGGCTGGTGTAGGGGTCGAGCGCAACGTCGGTAAGCACGCCAAGCTCAGGAAAGCGCTGCTTGATGGCTGCCACGGTGCGCGGAATGAGGCCGTCGGGGTTGGCGGCCTCGATGCCGTCGGGCGTTTTCAAGTTGTCTTCAATGGCCGGAAACAGCGCCATGACAGGTATGCCCAGCCTGACGCACTCTTCGGCCACGGGAAGCAAGGTGTCGGGCGAGTAACGCACGACGTCGGGCATGGAGGGCACCGGCTGGCGCACATTGCTGCCCTCTGTGACGAAGACCGGATAAATGAGATCGTCGGCGCTGAGGCTGTGTTCGCGCACCAGGCGCCGGGTGAAGTCATCGTGGCGGTTGCGGCGCGGGCGCGAGGACGGAAAATCAACTGAGGGCAAAAATTGTGTCATGGCACGACCTTGGGAGAAATCCAGTTTTCAATGTGGGCGGTGGCTTCTTCGAGCCCGATGCGGTGGGTGGCTGAAAAAGGCAGGGCGGTGAGCGAGCCCAGCTCGGTCAATTCTTTTCTGATGGCCGCCACCGCCTTAAGCCTTTGGCCATAGGGGAACTTATCGGCCTTGGTCAGCAGCGCCAGCACTGGACGACCCGTGGGAGCTATCCAATGTGCAAGGCGACGGTCGAGTTCTGTGAGGCCGCGGCGAATGTCGAGCAGCAAGACAATGCCGGCCAGCGACTCTCGTTGCTGCAGATAGCCGCCCAGGACATCGGCCCACTCTTCACGCGCCTCTCGGGCGACCGAAGCATAGCCGTAGCCCGGCAGGTCGACCAGAAAACCCAGCGACTGCCCGGGCTCGATCGGGTCGGGAATGCCGAAGAAATTAATCAGGCGGGTACGCCCCGGTGTCTTGCTGGAGAATGCAAGCCGCCTTTGGTTGGCCAGTACATTTATAGCCGATGATTTGCCGGCATTTGACCGGCCCACAAAGGCGACCTCGGCGGTGGTGGGGGGCGGCAACTGGTCGAGGCGTGCGGCCGAAACGGTAAAAGTAGCGCGATGCAGGATGGACAATGTGAGGCCTGGGCAGTTTGATTCAACCGCTATTGTATAATTTCGGATTTGAAACTGTTGCGGTCATTTTGTACGGGCCTGTTGTGGGCCCGAAAATTTGACATTTCAAGCCGGCCACGGTCGGCGCCAAGATCGAATAAGCGATCCGTCGAGGTTTTCATGAAGCGTGTGCTTTCCAGAATATTAATTATCAGCGGCGTGATGCTTGGCTGTTCCGCGGTTTCCGTAGGCTATGCGCAAGAAGCCGGCGCCAAGCCCGATGCAGCCAAGGGCGAGGCCCTATATGTCGACGGCGACATGGGCCGTGGTATTGTTTCCTGTGCAAGCTGTCATGGCGCGGCCGGCAACAGCACCCTTCCAGTAAACCCCAATCTGGCCGGCCAGGCGCACGAATACATCGCCCGCCAGCTTCACGACTTCAAGCCCGATGACGACAAGCCGGCCAAACGCACCGGCCCCGATGGCGCACCCTCGGTCATGACGCCCATGGCCGCGCCGCTTACCGATGAAGACATCCAGAACGTTTCCTACTATTTGGGCCAGCAGAAGCTCGACTATGAAACGGCGGCCACCGCTACGAACGAAGCAACCATGCAGCGCGGTCAAGAAATCTGGCGCGGCGGCATTCCCGACAAGCGCGTGCCTTCCTGCGCGGGCTGCCATTCGCCCAACGGCGCGGGTGTGCCGGGTGAATTCCCCCGTCTGTCGGGCCAGTTCCCCGGCTACATAGCAGACCAGCTCAGGCTGTTCCGTAGTAATGATCGCGCCAACGCCATCATGCACGACATTGCTGATCGCATGTCCGATTCCGACATCGCGGCCGTGGCAGACTACGCAGCGGGACTGCGCTAAAGTGTAGTTTCGGTCCGGCGCCAGAACCAAAACGGCGCCGACCGGTCAATCAGAAGGGGGGAGCCGGCGCGCCGGCGCTCCCCTTTTTGTCATGGACGCCCATTGGCTGCGGTCTATACGGCGCTGCGGTATTTTTTGAATACGAACTTGTGAATCAAACCAACTCTCTGCGAAGCTTCGGCGCCGATCTGATCGAACTGCTTGGTTCAATGCGGTTTGCCGTCAGCCTGTTGATGTTCATCTGCGTGGCCAGCATCATCGGAACGGTACTTGCGCAGAACCAGGTGGCCAATAGCTATATCGACCAGTTCGGCCCGTTCTGGTTCGAATTGTTCGACAAATTTGCCATCTGGCACGTGTATAACAGCTGGTGGTTTTTGCTGATCATGGCTTTTTTGGTGGTGTCCACCAGCATCTGCCTGATGCGCAACACGCCCAAGATGTTGCGCGATATGCGTTCATTTCGCGAATACGTGCGCGGCAGCAGCTTGCGCGCCTTTCATCACCGCGTCGAGGCGGAATCAGCTGATTCACCCGAACAGGCGCTACAAAAGATCGGTCCCTGGCTCGAAGCGCACGGCTATCGGTACAAAACGCGCCACGACGGCGAGTCGGTGATGTTGGCGGCCAAAAAAGGCGCGGCCAACCGGCTGGGCTACATTTTCGCGCATGCGGCCATCGTGGTCATTGCGGTGGGCGGCCTGCTTGACAGCGAACTGCCGGTGCGATTGCAAGTGTGGCTTGGCGGCAAGGCGCCCATTACCGAGAACATGCTTATCTCTGAGGTGCCCGCTTCGGGCCGGCTCTCGGCGGCAAACCCCAGCTACCGTTCCAATATGCTTTTGCCCGAAGGCAGCCGCAGCGCAAGCGGCATCGTTGCCGTCGGCGAGGGCGTGCTGGTTCAGCCCCTGCCGTTCTCGATCAAGCTCAACAAGTTCGAGGTAACTTACTATTCCACCGGCATGCCCAGCTCGTTCAAGAGCTATGTCGAAGTCAACGACCCGGATACCGACGAAACCTTTGACAGCCTGATCGAAGTGAACGAGCCGTTGCGCTACAAGGGCGTTACCGTCTATCAGTCCAGCCTGGACGACGGAGGCAGTCATCTCAAATTGACGGCCTATCCGCTCGAAGGCGCCGGAAGCAAACCGTTCCAGGTTGAAGGCACAGTCGGGCAAAATAGCGAAATCACCTTGGGCGACGAACAGGGGGGCCGGCAGACCGTGGCAGTGGATATGTCGGGGCTGCGAGTGATCAACGTCGAGAACATGGCGCCCGGTGTTGAACCCCAGCCCAAAGCCATGATCGAGCACGTGGCGTCCGTAACCGGAAGCGCCGCGGGAGCGTCGAACGAGCATCTGCGCAACGTCGGGCCCAGTGTGCAGTATCGCGTCATCGGCCGCGATGGCCAGGCGCACGAATTCAATAACTACATGCTGCCCATCGAGCTTGATGGCCATTGGGTCTTTCTGGCGGGTGTAAGGCAGTCTGAGGCGGAAGACTACCGCTACATGCGCATTCCCGCCGACGCAGATAACTCGCTGGCCGAATTCATGCATCTGCGGGCCGCGCTGCAAGACCCGGCCCTGCGCCAGTTGGCCGCCACCCGCTTCGCCGAGCAGAATGCGGGCAGCGACGCCCAGCGCCCTTTGCTGCAAAAAGCGGCGCTGGGCGCCATAGAGGCGTTTGCGCGGCAAGGCTTCGACGCCCTGATCGAACGCGTGCCCGAAGCAGAGCGCGAAAGCGTGTTGGGCTTTGCCGTGCCCATGATTCAGCTGACCCTTTCCGAGCTGTACGATATCGACAGGGCGCGCCGTGGTCTAGAGGCCAACACCGACTCTCAAGAGGGCGCAGATTGGCTCAGGCTGTCGTTGCTGGCTCTGGCCAATCTGCCAAATTATCCGGCGCCGATATTCCTGTCGCTTAACAGCTTCGAAGAAGTGCAGGCCAGCGTCTTCCAAATCGCCCGCAGTCCGGGTAAAAATACTGTATACCTGGGGTGTCTGTTCCTGGTCATAGGCGTGTTCTCCATGTTTTATATCCGCGATCGGCGCATATGGGTCTGGATCGTTCCCGATGGGCGCGGCAGTCGTTTGCAGGCCGCCATGACATCACAGCGGCGCAACCTGGATTTCAATCAAGAGTTTGAACGTTTCCGGGATGCGTTCCGGCGTTTGACCACGTAACGAGGTTTCCTCATGTCTGAATCGACCTACAACGCTCCCATGTGGCACGAAACCATGTCCGCCAGCGGCGACGCCCGGGGCCAAAGGGGCAAGCCTGACTGGACCGACGTGGCTTTCTTCCTGCTGCTGGTGGCCGGCGCAGCCTATGCCTTGTTCGCCTTTGGCGACAGCATGGACTACTACGAAAAAATCATTCTGGCCGGGTCGGTGCTGGGTTTCGCCTGGATGGGCTGGCTCTGGAGGCCGCTGCGCACCCTGATGGTCGCCTGTGGCTTGTCGGCCCTGTTCGCCATCTGGTTGTACAGCGATGGGGGCGGCCTGGGTCAGGGCGACATCACCCGTTCGGAAACGGTTTTTTTGCTTAAATATCTGTTCTCGTCGCAGTCGGCCATCTTGTGGATGTGCGCCCTGTTCTTTTTGGCCACCATTTGCTACTGGATAGGCTTTGTCAGCAAGACTGCGGCATGGCTCGGCACGGTGCTGACCTGGAGCGCGGTGTATGCCGGCAGCACGGGCCTGCTGGTTCGCTGGCGCGAGGGCCATTTGCTTGGGCCCGACATCGGCCACATTCCGGTCAGCAATCTGTACGAAGTGTTCGTGCTGTTTGCGCTGATCACGGCCCTGTTTTATCTGTACTACGAGAGGCGCTACGCAACGCGTGCGCTTGGCGGCTTCGTGCTGCTGGTGGTCAGTT
>NZ_JBIQLE010000030.1:0-37994 GCF_044464525.1 Pusillimonas sp. | reverse complement strand
GCCATCGAAGCGCTCGCTGCCGCATAGGCAGCTTAGAAAACTAACGATCACGGCAAAGCGGAGCAGAAGGCGCTCGCTGCCGCATAGGCAGCTTAGAAAACAAAGAAAGGGATGGACGAAAGCCAAATCACGCTCGCTGCCGCATAGGCAGCTTAGAAAATTCAGCGGCGGGCCATGCAATGACGACTTGCGCTCGCTGCCGCATAGGCAGCTTAGAAATAACGCCAGTCGGCAAGCAGCAGGGCCTATCTGCTCGCTGCCGCATAGGCAGCTTAGAAAGATGTGCGCAACCACTTAAACCGAATCAGCGCAGCTCGCTGCCGCATAGGCAGCTTAGAAATAATTCGTGTGTGGTGCAGGTCAATTACCACGGCTCGCTGCCGCATAGGCAGCTTAGAAATCGCTGTCTTCAGATTCCGTCTGCGGTTGATCGCTCGCTGCCGCATAGGCAGCTTAGAAATGCCGCTGTCTTCCACTTCACAACGGCGCTGTGCTCGCTGCCGCATAGGCAGCTTAGAAATAGCAGAAGAGCGGCGAACGGCTCAGGAGCAAGCTCGCTGCCGCATAGGCAGCTTAGAAAAATCCCAAAGGAACCACGCAACCATCGCCGTGGCTCGCTGCCGCATAGGCAGCTTAGAAATAACGGATTGATGGGGTCTTTATTTCCCGCTGGCTCGCTGCCGCATAGGCAGCTTAGAAATAATCCAATCACGCCGATGCTTGCCGCCCTAATGCTCGCTGCCGCATAGGCAGCTTAGAAAGCTGAAGTTGGTTCCGTACCCGTCCGCCGTGAGCTCGCTGCCGCATAGGCAGCTTAGAAACCGCCAGCAAGGCCAACGCCGGGGCAGCCTGTGCTCGCTGCCGCATAGGCAGCTTAGAAATGGCAGAAGAGCGGCGAACGGCTCAGGAGCAAGCTCGCTGCCGCATAGGCAGCTTAGAAAATAGTGATATGCAGGCGCTCATGCTTGGCAAGGCTCGCTGCCGCATAGGCAGCTTAGAAAAACAACAACTAGCAGTACGCCACGCAGCGATAGCTCGCTGCCGCATAGGCAGCTTAGAAAGACAAGAACCGGCACGGCGAATGGGAGGGAAGGCTCGCTGCCGCATAGGCAGCTTAGAAATATCCGACTCGGGCAGCGACATCGCTTTGGCAGCTCGCTGCCGCATAGGCAGCTTAGAAAGTGATCAATCCGCCGCGGCGAAGTCCGCCGTTGCTCGCTGCCGCATAGGCAGCTTAGAAATGTTCCTCCAGCCTGGCATAGACCTCAAACGGGCTCGCTGCCGCATAGGCAGCTTAGAAATCAATGATCGTCATCGGCGCCACACCTTGCTAGCTCGCTGCCGCATAGGCAGCTTAGAAAATGTGGATACTAACCATCGTCCTACTTCTAGCGCTCGCTGCCGCATAGGCAGCTTAGAAAATACCCCTTCGTTTGAGCATCGGCCACAGCTTGCTCGCTGCCGCATAGGCAGCTTAGAAATTTTGCATTTCGGGCTGAATATCAAGGGCTTGGCTCGCTGCCGCATAGGCAGCTTAGAAATGACGCTTGATACTATTCGGCATGTCTCTTCCGCTCGCTGCCGCATAGGCAGCTTAGAAAAGTTCAGGTATGCGAGAAAAGGCTCGCCGTGTCGCTCGCTGCCGCATAGGCAGCTTAGAAAATTCCTGTCTTGCGAAATCGACTTCGAGCTGAGCTCGCTGCCGCATAGGCAGCTTAGAAATGGAATGAAATCGACCGGCTTGCCCTCTGCTCGCTCGCTGCCGCATAGGCAGCTTAGAAAAGTAAACAATGCTCTGCTGAGCGTCTTTGGGCCGAGGGGCTGGTGGCGATAAAGACGGCGGCGGCCGATACATCATTGGGGCAATCGCAATACACGATGATTTCGCTTTCAGCGATTTGGCTTAGCGCCGTTTCCTACATCGACAAGGAAATCGCGTCGGGGATGCCTCCTTGAATCTGAGTCACGGGAGAGTGCACGTCCATGAAGCGCTGGCGCTGCCACCAATTCCTGGGGATGCGCAGCTTGACAATTGTTTGCGTTTGCCCTGTAGCGATTCGTCATTTTAATCGATAGACTCCAACGTACTGAAACCATAACAGGATAATGTCATGTCTTTAGTAAAGCGGTGCGCCGCCGAGTCGCTGGGTACTTTTTGGTTGGTATTCGGGGGTTGCGGAAGTGCAATATTTGCCGCGGCTTACCCAGAGTTGGGCATTGGTTTTGCAGGCGTGGCGCTGGCCTTTGGCCTGACTTTGCTGACCATGTGCTACGCCATTGGGCATATTTCTGGTTGCCACATCAATCCGGCGGTTACGCTTGGTCTGGTTGCCGGCGGGCGTTTTCCCGCCCGCGAGCTATTTCCGTATGTTGTGGCGCAAGTGGTGGGTGGCATATTGGCCGGCGCTGTGCTTTATTTAATCGCAACCGGCAAAACGGGGTTTGATCCGGTGAGCGGGTTTGCCTCGAACGGCTATGGGGAACACTCACCTGACCAATATAGCCTTGCCGCGGCGTTGATAGCGGAAATTGTCCTTACCGCGTTCTTTTTATTCATCATAATGGGCGCCACTCACAAAAATGGTCATGCGGGACTGGCCGGGGTTGCCATCGGCCTATCGCTTACCCTGATCCACCTTATAAGCATCCCAATTACGAACACTTCGGTTAATCCTGCGCGATCTACGGGCGTGGCCTTGTTCCAGGGAACTTGGGCGATTGACCAGCTTTGGTTATTTTGGTTGGCCCCATTGGTTGGTGGAGCATTGGGGGCGATTGTTTATCGGGGCCTCTATCCAAACAAAGGCCGATGAATATCCAAATATATTCGCCCAAGAGTAGGCCGTTCTGAAAAGCGTGCTTACGTGCCTGAGGCGAGCTGAAGCTTGCTCCATCCCAGGGCCTTGTCGTCGGACGATTGCGCGGGTGTGATGTCGCGCTCGGGCTGATTGCCATGCTCGGCCTTGTCGGCAATTCGAAACACCGACACGATGCTCTTGAGCTCGGCCGCCTGGTCTTGCAAGGATTGCGATGCAGCCGCCGCCTCTTGGACGAGGGCGGCGTTTTGCTGTGTGACTTGGTCCATCTGGATGACGGCTTGGTTCACCTGCTCGATGCCGCTTGACTGTTCAAGACTGGCGGTGCTGATCTGGCTGATGATATCCGTAACCCGCTGGATGCCGTCGACGATGTCTTTCATGGATTGGCCGGCAGCCGCAGCTTGTTTGCCGCCTTCGTTGATGGTGCTTGCCGAACTTTCGATCAGTTGCTTGATTTCTTTGGCGGCCGCCGCCGAACGTTGGGCCAGCGCGCGCACTTCGGATGCCACCACAGCAAAACCGCGGCCCTGTTCGCCTGCTCGAGCAGCCTCTACCGCGGCGTTGAGCGCCAGGATATTGGTTTGGAACGCAATTCCATCAATGACGCCGATGATGTCGACGATCTTGTCAGAAGATTGATGAATGGCCTGCATTGACCCCACCACGTGATCGACAACGTTGCCGCCTTCGACCGCAATGGAATTGGCATCAAGCGCCAACGAGTGCACACGCTGCGCGTTATCGGCGTTCTGTTTGACGGTGGATGTGAGTTGCTCCATGGAAGATGCGGTTTCGGTCAGGGAACTGGCCTGTTCTTCAGTACGAGCGGACAGGTCTTCGTTTCCGGCGGCAATCTGCCTGGAGGCTACGGCGATGGATTCGGCGCCGGCCCGCACTCGGCCGACGATGCCGACCAAGCTGCCGTTCATGTTTTTAAGGGCCGAGAGCAACTCGCCCGTTTCGTCCTTGCTGTGCGATTCGATCTTGCTGGACAGGTCGCCTGCCGCCACCGTGCGGGCCAGGGCGACGGCCTGGCGCAATGGTCGCGTGATAGAGCGGGTGATGAGGTAGGCCAGCAAGGCGCCCAGGATAAGCGCCACCAGGCTCAAGGCCGCCACAACAATCTCTGAACGCTGGATGAAGCTCTGCATGTTGTCGCCGGACATTTGGGTGGCACGGGTCTGCAAATACTCGATCTCTTCGATATTGCGCAGCATCATGCCAAGCGCCGGAAGCGTGGCGTCGCGCAATACTCGCCTTGCCTGACTTTCTCGGTATGCGGAAATATGGTCCTGGATATCGTCGAAAGACTGAAAGTAGCCTGTCTTGCTTCGGTTGAATTGAGTGATGAGGGCCTTGCCTTCATTGGCCGTTGTGATCATGCCATCGAGCATCTCAATGGAGTCATTGATGATGTTCTTGCTGGCTTGGATTTGAGCCAACAGGTTTGGACGCTCGTCGCCGTCGGCAAAGAAAAGCGCCATATTATCTGCAGCACTTGCGCGCAAAGCGGTGTTGATCTTATTGGTCGTCTGCACCTTTACCCAGTTGTCGTGGATGATGTCGTTGCTTATTCGGCCCAGATGATGCAGGCTGAAGATGGCCATGGCCGCGATGGCTATCATCAGTACGAGGATCAGTGAAAAGGCGGCACCTAGCCGGACGCCAATACGCAAATTGCTGATTTTCATTCTGTTGTATCTGCTTCAGTGCAATAGGCCAGGAAAGTGGCTTCTACTTATTGGGTGACGGCGTTTATCGCTTATTGTTTATGGTCGCCCAGGCCGCGCAGGCGATCGATGAGCCTTCTGTCGCGCTTGGTGGGGCGACCGCGCTCCATGTGGTGGGCCGGCTCTGGCGCGAGTCTATGCATCTCGGCCGCCTTTTCACGGGCAGCAATGCTGTCGGGCGTTTCGGCGTAAAGTTGCTGCGCAACGGGCGCCGGGCCGCGTATATGGCTGAGCGCCTGTACGATCACGGTTATTGTCGAATCGCCGCGTTTTACCCAGATGCTGTCGCCCGGCTTGATGTCGCGCGCCGGTTTGACCATTTGCTGGTTTACCTGCACACGGCCCTTGGTGATTTCTTGGGAAGCCAGGTTGCGGGTCTTGAAAAAGCGCGCAGCCCAGAGCCATTTGTCCAGGCGCATGGATTCGGACATGATGCGTAAGGTTTCCTGTTTCTTGGTGGGTTGAGGCATGCGGACATCGCCACAGCCAATTTACCCGATGCCTTGCAGGGCGATGCATGAGGGTTTCCACCGATGCAAGGGTGGCCGGCTACCTAGGGATAACCCCGCAATGTCTGAAATCGGCAAGTGGTAGACGGGTTTTGGTATTTCTTTTCCGGCATTCCATTGCTTTAATGCTTTCGTGGCAGTCTTCATCATCCACTACACAAGGAGGAGAAGTTATGCGCAACGAGAGGAGAAAATTCCTGGGTCAAGGCCTGGGTGGGATGGCCGGGCTCGCCATGGGCGGCCTCGCATTCCCCAGTATCAGCCTGGCGGCCGATGCCATCAAGGTGGGCGTATTGCTCGACCTGTCCGGACCTTTGCAGTTGTTCGGCACGGTCAAAGCGCAGTGTCTGCGGCTTGCGGCCGAAGAAATCAACGCTAACGGCGGTTTGCTGGGGCGCCAGATCGAACTGGTTACCTACGACACGCAATCCAACAACCAGTTGTACGGCCAGTACGCACAGCAGCTTGCCTTGCGCGACAGGGTGGCAGTGGTGCATGGCGCCGTTACCAGCGCCGCGCGCGAAGTGGCGCGACCGATACTGGCCCGCGCCAAGACGCTCTATATGATGAACATGATCAACGAAGGCACCGCAGGCGCCTGCGATCGCAATATGTTCATCACCGGGCCTACGCCGCGCCAATTGCTTGACAATCTTATCCCCTACATGATGGAGAAGCACGGCAAGAAGATGTACATTCTGGCCGCCGACTACATCTTTGGACAGTTGTCGGGCCAGGACGCCGAGCGCATTTGTAAAGAGCACGGGGGCGAAGTCGTCGGTTTCGACTTGTTCCCGCTCGACGTTGATAAGTTCGGCCCCACCATCAGCAAGATCCAGTCGGCCAAGCCCGATTTCGTGTTCAACGTTTTCGTCGGGCCTGCGCACGGGGCGTTCTATGGCCAATGGGCGTCGGCCGGCATGAACAAGTCCATTCCAATGGCATCTCACACCATCGGCGATGCGGGTGAACAGATGCGCATGCCGCCCGAGGTTAGTGAAGGCATTGTCACCGTCAAGAATTACTACGACGAACTTGACACGCCCGCCAGCCGCGAGTTTGTCGAACGCTTCAAGAAGCGCTTTCCCGACTACAGCTATGTTGGCTCTTTGGGCATGGCCGATTATCAGGGCATGTATCTGTGGGCCGAGGCCGTGCGCAAGGCCGACTCGATCGACCGCGAGAAAGTCATCCAGGCTTTCGAAGCGGGCATCTCTATCGAGGGTCCCAGCGGCAAGGTGGCATCGCATCCGCAAACCCATTATTGCACCATGGACATGTACCTGGCCGAAGTGCGCAGCAGCCGCTTCGAGGTGCTTGAAAGCTGGCAGCAGGTGAAGCCGGTCAGCGAGGGCGACAATAGCTGCGACGTGTTGAGCATGGCGCTATAAGCGCCAGGACGGGTGCCTGGGCCCCGCCAATCGGGCTGGCAACGGCAAGGGTGTTGTTGTCAGGTGTTTTGGCGGGGCGGCAGTAGGGCGGTCGGATGGTCGGGCGGAATATGATCTGGCGGAAAGGCGATCCGGGGAAGGCGGCCCGATACAGCGACGGCCTTCGGCATCGTCAAGCTTGCCGTCTGTCGAGTTGCCGCTTGGCCGCCTGTCGGCAAAGACATATCGACATTAAGGCCACGATACTAGTTGCAAAGGAAACATCATGGATTTAGCGATGCTTACCGGCGTACAGGTGGTGTACGCTATTGCCAGCCTGTTCCTTATCAGCGTGGGGCTGGCCATTGTGTTCGGCATGATGGGCGTCATCAATTTCGCCCATGGCGAGTTCCTCATGCTCGGAGGCTTTGCCTTTATCCTGGCGGTACGCGCCGGCGTGAATTTCTGGGTGGCGATGTTCGTGGTGGCGCCCCTGTGCGTGGCCCTTATCGGCGTGGTCATCGAACGCCTGATCATCCGCCATCTATATGGGCGCATCGTCGAAACCATACTTGCCACCTGGGGGCTTAGCCTGTTGCTCATCGGCCTGGCATCGGCGATATTCGGCTATTACCAAATGGGTGTCAGGCCGCCGTTTGGCGTCGTTCACATTGGCGCTTATCAAACAGGCACGTATACCTTCTTCGTTATCGGTGTGGCGGTGGCGGTGGGGCTGGCGCTGTATTTCCTTCTGCGCCATACCCCGTTCGGGCTGATTGCGCGCGGCACCATGCAAAGCGCACCCATGGCCTCGGCTCTGGGCGTCAATGTCAAACGGGTGTATTCCATCACATTTGGCATAGGCGCTGCCGTGTCGGGCTTGGCGGGGGCGGTGTTCGCGCCGTTGACCGGCGTTTTGCCCATCAGCGGTCTCACCTACATCGCAAAGGCCTTCATCACCGTCATATTGGGTGGCGCCCTGCCGCTGACCGGCTCGGCGTTATCTTCCGCCTTGTTGGGAACGGTCAGCCAGATCACCACTTTTCTTAGCACGTCGGTGTTTGGCGAAGTGATGTTGCTGGTAACGGCCATCGTGCTGCTGCGTGTGCTGCCATCAGGCATTACCGGCAGGTTCTTCAAGCGGGGAATCTAATGCAAGAACTGGCTCGCCCTGCGTTCTGGCTGTCGGCCGTCGCGGCCGTGGTGCTTATAGCAGGCATCCCCCTCGTATCCGAGGTCTATACCCTTTACAACCTTACGGTGTTTGCAGTGCTGGCCATGCTGGCGCTAAGCCTTGGGCTGGTATGGGGCATAGGCGGTATCCTGGCCTTGGGCCAATCGGCCTTCTTCGGTATTGGGGCTTATGTCTATGCGCTGATATCCGTCAACCTGGGCGATAGCACACTGGCTGTTCCCGCTGCCATGGCCGCGCCCCTGGTGGTGGCCGTTCTCGTGGGCTACTTCACATTTTTCGGGCGCATCAGCGACGTCTACTTCGCCGTCATATCATTGACCATACCGCTTATCCTGCTCAGCCTGATCAATAGCGCTTCGGGCCCGGCGTATCAGTTCGGCAAAGCCCACCTGGGGGGCTACAACGGCATACCAGGGGTGCCGCCGCTGAACGTCCCCTTCGATCCGTCGGCGGCGCTGTCCTTCGAGGGCATGTATTACGTGTCTGCGTTACTGCTGCTCGCCGTGTACCTGATCTTGCGCGTGATCGTGGCAAGCCGGTTTGGCCGCGTGGTTGAAGCTGTGCGCGAAAATGAACTGCGGGCCGAGCTTCTGGGTTATGACGCGCGATACTACAAACTGGGCGTGTTCTGCATAGGCGCCGCCATTGCGGGGCTGGCCGGCGCCCTATATGCCGCTTGGGGGGCGTCTGTCGGGCCCACGGTGTTCTCGCTTTCCTTTACCGCCCAGGCCGTTGTGTGGGTGTTGTTTGGCGGGCTGGGAACCTTGCTTGGCCCCATCGTGGGGTGCTTCCTGGTGCAAGGCTTGTCCACCTGGCTGGGCAGCGTGTCTCGGATCAGCCCCGAGATCGCCCTGGGCCTCTTGTTCATAATCGCCGTGCTGCTGGTTCCAAATGGAATCGTTCCGTCCATCAGGGACCGCATTCGTGCCAGGTGGTCCGGCGCCGGAGGCCGGTCATGAGCATCATTTTGCAGACCAGCGAATTGTGGCGCACGTTCGGCGGTGTCGCAGCGGTGGCCGGTGTCGATTTCGAGCTTCGCGAGGGCGAGCTGCGCTGTTTGATTGGCGCCAACGGCGCCGGGAAAAGCACCTTCTTCAAGATGCTTACCGGGCAACTCAAACCCACCTCGGGCCGTATCAGCCTGTACGGAAAAGACATCACCAACCTTCCTTCGTTCGCCATAGCCCGTATGGGCGTGGGCATCAAAACCCAGGTTCCCAATCTGTTCAACGGCCTTAGCGTGCGCGAGAATCTGCTGGTGGCTGCCCGCTTTCGAAAGTCAGCGCAGCAGGCTGCCGAAGCGGCCGATGCCATGCTCGAGCATATTCAGATGACGGCCCAGGCCGGCCTAACCACCGGAAGCTTGGCTCACGGGCATCGGCAGTGGGTAGAGCTGGGCATGATCCTGATCAATGATCCAAAGCTGGTGCTGCTGGATGAGCCCGCCGCGGGCATGACAGCCGGCGAGGTAGAGCGCACCATCTCGTTGCTTGAAAGCATGCGCGGCGAACGCAGCTTCATCATCGTGGAACACGATATGCACTTCATTCGCCGCATCGCCGAAAGAGTCACGGTATTCCATCGGGGCCGGGTACTGGTTGAGGACACCATGGACGAAGTCGTGCGCAACATCGAGGTGCGCGATGCCTACCTGGGACAGCATGGCAGGGAGGCAAGATGAATAATCCAGACGCGATGTTGCTGGTACAAGGTCTTTGCGCCGGTTACGGAGCCATACCTGTGTTGCGCGATGTCAGCTTCCACGTTGCGGCCGGCGAGATAGTGGGGGTGCTCGGACACAACGGGATGGGCAAGACCACGCTCATGAAGACGCTGGTGGGGCATATTCCCAGCACGGCGGGCGGCGTGTTCATGAACGGTGAAGATATCACCCGGATGCCTACCCATAAACGAGCCCGTCTGGGTGTCGGCTATGTGTCGCAGGGCAGGGACATCTTTCCGTCTCTGACGGTGCGTGAAAACCTGGCTATCGGCGCCGCGGCGGTCGGACGCGATCGCGTCTTGGCAATTGATCGGGCGGCGGCCGAATTCCCCATTCTGGGCGCCTTGCTTGACCGGAAGGGGGGAGCTTTAAGCGGAGGCGAACAGCAGATATTGGCCTTGGCCCGCGCGCTTTGCGGTGAGCCCCGCCTGTTGTTGCTGGACGAACCCACCGAAGGCATACAGCCCTCCATCGTCGACGAGATAGAAGACTATCTCGTACGCCGCGCCCGGGAAACCTCGCTGGCCGTGGTGGTCGTCGAGCAGGACGTGGGCTTTATTGCCGCCATGGCTCAAAGGGTGCTCTGGCTGCAAAAGGGCGCCATCGTCAAAGAGATCGATCCCGGCCTGCTTTCCGATCCCGATACCATCGGCGAATTTGCAGGGCTTGAGGGAAAGCTCGATTGAGATTAGCCTTTTGGGCATAAACGTCCATCGGCGCCCGGCCCAAAGCTTTTCCGTTCGCCGTGGATACTACAACAGGAGACGTAATGAAGGACGATCTTTGGCGCCTGACCGCCACACGCATGCGCGAACTGGTTGCTCGTCGCGAGGTGAGTCGAGAAGAGCTGGTGCGCGCGCATCTGGCACGTATTGATCAGGTCAACTCCAAGCTGAACGCGCTGGTCGAACTGCGAGCCGAAGACGCATTGGCCGAAGCGCGCCAGGCCGACGCCAACCATGCCAACCGGGCCGACCTTCCGTTGGATGGCATCCCCGTCAGCATCAAAGAACATTACGATGTTCAAGGCATGAAGCACACCGAGGGCCTGCCCGCCTGGGCCGACAGGCGTTCAGAGACGGACGAGGTGGCGATTGCCCGCCTGCGTCAGGCCGGGGCCATCGTGGTGGGCAAGGGCAACCAGCCCGACTTGCAAATACGCTGGAACACGATAAGCCATCTGTATGGCGCCACGTTGAATCCGCGCGATACCCGCCTTAGCCCGGGGGGCTCCTCCGGCGCCGACGCCGCCGCCGTGGCATCGGGCATGGCGCCATTGGGTATGGGGCTGGATTACGGAGGCTCCATCAGGGTTCCCGCGACGTTCTGCGGCATTTACGGGTTACGGCCCTCGGCGGGACGCACTCCGTCGTCACCCACCTTGCCGCCCTTCGATGGTCCGCCGACCGTTGATTTGATGTCGTGCAAAGGCCCCATGGCCCGCAGCGTTGAAGACCTGTGGCTGGCTTACACGGTTCTTGCAGGCCAGCATTGGTCCGACCCGGCCACCGTGCCTGTTCCGGTGTCGCGCTCAAGCGCAAACGGCAAGCGGCCGCGCATCGCACGGATGCTGGATCAGACGGGTGCGCTGGTGTCGCCGACGGTGGCCGCGCGGCTGGACGAGACCGCCCGGATATTGTCCGAAGCCGGGTACGAAGTGGTCGACGCCGCCATTCCACATGCGCGTCGGGCCCCCGAGCTATGGGCCGAAATCATCGGCACCGAACTCATGCAAACCGGCATGCCGGAATTCGGCCACCTGCTGGGCGAAAGCAACCGTCAACACATTGAAGCGATGTTCGGCATCTACAACTTGGGTTCCGAGGTTCGCCGCTATATTCAAGGCTTGACCGAGCGGCGCATGATCCAGCGCGAGGTGGCCCAGTGGATGGAAGACCATCCTCTTGTTTTGTGCCCGGTGGCCGGCATGGAGACTCCGCCTCTCGATTTCGACCACATGCTTGACCGCGAGCAGACCCAACGCCTGTTCGACCAGATGCGCAACGTGCCATGGGTGAATTTGCTGGGCTTGCCCGGCGTGGCGCTGCCCAATGGCATGCAGATCGTGGGCCGCAGGTTCCACGAAGCGCAGGCTCTTGAGGCGGCCGCGGCGGTGCAACAGGTGCTCGGAACGGCGTCGCTTGCCGAACCATGAGCCATATGTGTCCGCCCGGCCGGGGCCGCCGCCGCTCGGGCGGCAGGCCATGCGGCGCCGATTGAAGACATGGAGGGGCCGCCGTTCATACACTACGATGGCCGCCTGCCGGGCGGCGAGTTCCGCTTCGTGCATGTCGAGAAAATTTCGACACGCATCCGCAAATACAACTGGGAGCTTTTCCCGCACCGGCATCGCGATCTGTTTCAAGCGGCGCTGATTGAAACGGGCGGAGGGCATGTCGGTTTCGACCTGGGCGAAGAAGCATTCACAGCGCCTGTCCTGGTGCTTATTCCTTCGCTTGTGGTGCATAGCTTTCGCTATGCGCCGAGGTCTTCCGGCCACATGCTGACGATATCCGACGGCTATCTGCGGGAACTGGTCCAGTTCGCCGGCGAACCCTGGCTTGAGTCGGCATTGGCCAAGCCCAGGGTCATTGCGCTTGAGGCGGGCTCCTTCATGCTCGATGATATCGCTGCCGCCATGAAAGCAGTCGTCGAGCGCCTGCAGGCCGCTCCCCAGGCACGCGGGGCAATGCTGTCGGCGAACGTCTTGCGTATATTGGGTCATCTTGCTCAACACCCGCGCGAACCCGTTGCACAAGGCGCTGATATCCAGCGGCGGCGCCGGCTATACGACGAATTTCGTAACTTGTTGGAGCAACATTTTCGTCAGCAGCTTTCTGTGGCGGGCTATGCCGCCATGTTGTCGGTAACCGAACGCACCTTACACAGGGCCTGTCGCGACGTTGCGGGCGAACCGCCCCTGAAGATCGCCCACCGCCGCCTGGTCCTCGAGGGCCAGCGCCTCTTGTTGTATTCCGCCAAATCAGTAGGCGAGATCTCTTATCACCTGGGTTTCAAGGACCCGTCCAATTTCAGCCGTTTCTTCATGGAGCACGTGGGCGAATCGCCCCTGATGTTTCGCCGTGCCCGCTTGGGCTGACATGTTGGCCGGCCAGGGCCAGCACGCGGTCAAGACCCTGATGAAAACTGTTGAGCGCGTAGCCGGCTCAACGTCGGCGAACTGATCGCCGACGGCACGCCGGAACAGGTGGCCAGGCCCAGGATGCATCGCAAGGGCCGACAGCGCGCCTGGCTGACGCCGCCTCTTCAGGGCCTTTTGTTCCTTCTGCGCCGGAACGTTGCTAGAATTGACGCACAAGTTCACAGGCAAGGAAGAGACTTTCAATGAGCAAAGAGGCTGTCAACCCGGTTCTGACCGAGCTGTATACCCAGCCAGGCCACCTGATGCGGCGGGCCCAACAGATTTCCGCTTCAATATTCCATGACGAGCTTGGTTCGAAGCTAACTCCCATTCAGTATGCGATTCTTCGCATACTCGTCGAGCATCCCGGCATTGATCAGGTGTCTTTGGCGGGGCTTGTCGCCATTGATACGTCGACGGCGGCCAGCGTGGCGATCAGGCTGGAAGAAAAAAAGCTCCTTGTTCGCTATCTCGATCCAAACAATCGCCGCCAACGCGCCTTGTATGTCACCGAAGCGGGGCAAGCTCTATTGCAAAGCACGGTGCCGGGTATCGAACGCCTGCATCAGCGTATTTTTGAAGGCTTCACACCCGAGGAAGAAGCCCAATTCATGGCCTTGCTGACCAAGCTGGTGCAAATCAACAACTCTAAAAGCCGCGCCCCCTTGTCGCATCGGAAACCTGCGCCCGGCGCCGAAGCGGCCGCAGCTGAAGAAGCCGAGAACTAGGGTTAACCCTGGTTGTACTGCATCATGCACGCAGTAAAATTATAGATACAGATTCAGTGTACTGAATGTAAATTTTTATCGAGGCTATCATGTTCCCGAAAAATACCTGGTACGTAGCCTGTACCCCGAATGAAATCGAATCCCAACCGCTTGGCCGCACTATTTGCGGCGAGCGTATCGCGTTTTATCGCGGCCACGAAGGCAAGGTTTGCGCGGTCGAAGATTTCTGTCCGCATCGTGGTGCGGCGCTGTCCCTGGGTTATGTCGAAAAAGGCAACCTGGTGTGCGGCTATCACGGTCTGGTCATGGGTTGCGACGGCAAGGTCGTATCCATGCCCATGCAGCGCGTGGGGGGCTTTCCGTGCGTTAAAAGCTATCCCGTGATCGAGCGTTACGGTTTTATCTGGGTCTGGCCGGGCGATCCGGCCGCGGCCGATGAAGCTCTTTTGCCTCATCTTGCGTGGGCTGAAAGCCCCGATTGGGCGTATGGCGGAGGGCTCTACCATCTCAATTGCGACTACCGCCTCATGATCGACAACCTTATGGATCTCACCCACGAGGCTTACGTGCACACCACCAGTATCGGCCAAGACGAAATTGACGAAACCCCTGTCAATACCAAGGTTGAAGGCGATTCCGTTATCACCAGCCGCTATATGGAAAACATCGTTGCACCCCCGTTCTGGCGTGCGGCTTTGCGTTATAACGACTTAGACGAAGACGCCCCCGTCGATCGCTGGCAGATTTCCCGCTTTTCGCCTCCAAGCCACATATTGATTGACGTCGGCGTGGCGCTTGCGGGCAAGGGCGGCTTCGATGCCGACCCCGCCTACAAGGCATCGGCCATCGTTGTTGACTTCATCACGCCCGAAACCGAGTCCTCACATTGGTATTTCTGGGGCATGGCGCGCAACTTCAAGGCCGACGATCCAGAGCTCACAAAAGTCATTCGCGACGGACAGGGTAAAATATTCGCCGAGGATCTCGAAGTCCTGGAAGCGCAGCAACGAAATCTCCAGGCTTATCCCGACCGTAAGCTGCTCATGCTTAACATCGACACGGGGGGCGTTCAAGCACGCCGCATCCTCGATCGCCTTGTAAAGGCCGAGCAGCAGCAAGCCGCCGCCGAACCCGCCTGATCGTTCATCATCTATTGCGGGCCGGCATTCCGGCCCGCAGCAATGCGGGCAGAAACCGCTAGCGTAGAATATTTAAATGAGTCAACTCACCGTAAAAGTCGTCAACAAGGTGCAGGAAGCCGAGGAGATAGTCAGCCTGGAACTGGCTAGTACCGACGGAAAGCCGCTACCTTCTTTCAGTGCCGGCGCGCATATCGATGTCTATATCCGCGACGGCCTCATCCGCCAATACTCGCTGCTTAACGATTCGGGCGAACAGCACCGCTATATTATTGGCGTTCTGCGCGATCCCGAATCACGCGGCGGCTCAATCGCCATGCATGACGATATCAAGCAGGGCGACACGATCCAGATCAGTTCCCCCAAGAACCACTTCGAATTGGTCCAGGCCAAGCGTTCGCTGCTGTTTGCGGGCGGCATCGGAGTCACCCCTATCTTGTGCATGGCGCGGCGTCTATGTCATATCGGCGCCGATTTTGAAATGCATTACAACTCGCGTACGCCGGAACGCATGGCTTTTCGCGAGGCCATCAGCAATTCGTCGTTTGCCGACAAGGTGCATTTCCACTTCGACAATGGCGACGATGCCCAGAAGCTCGATCTGAAGCCCTTGTTGGCCAACCCGCAGCCTGACGCCCATATTTATGTATGCGGCCCCACTGGCTATATTGATTTCGTCATCAATACCGCCAAAGAGGCCGGATGGCCGTCCGAGCGCATCCATCTCGAGTATTTCGCGGCAGCCGAGGTTGACACCAGTGGCGACGCCTCGTTCGAAGTCAAGATCGCCAGCACAGGTGAAGTATTCACCATTCCGGCTGATAGGCCGATCACGCAAGTGCTTGACGACGCGGGGGTGTTTATTCCGGTTTCATGCGAAGAAGGTGTTTGCGGAACTTGCCTGACCCGTGTGCTCGAAGGTACGCCCGATCATCGCGATCTGTATCTTACTGATGCCGAGCACGAGGCGAATGACCAGTTCACGCCGTGTTGTTCACGTTCCAAGAGCCCATTGCTGGTGTTAGACATTTAAGTCTTGAAAAAGACGCAGGCTTCAATGTAATAGAACCCACCAAGAAGGCAAATAGCGATACAATACTCGCGGCCCTGAAAGGCCTGTCCTGAAATAAGTGTCTGCGGCTTCGTTAATCGACCCAGACACTTGCGACCGTCGCTCGCGACGCCCATAGACGCAATTTCAAACAGGCCGTTGGCCGCACATGGAATGTCGAACTCGAGAAAATCGCTCCGTTCAATATCCCAGGCGCTTTGCCGCGGGTTCAATCACTGGCAACATCAACGAAACACTGCAATTGAGTAGTTCTCTTTGCTCCGGGTAAATGGCTTTTTCGCCGCGTCCCGGAGCATATTCGTTATTTGTTACAGCATTACCGATTTTGTCTATTTTTGTAATCACTAATGGAGTGAATTCATTATGCCGCATACGTTTGCTGAAAGCGGATTGATGCACCGCTGGGGCACAGGGTGGCCGCCATGTTAGGAAATTTGTTTGGCGTACTATTCGATGGTGTAGCTTATGGCGCTTTGCTTTTTCTGATTAGCGTCGGCCTGTCGGTCACGATGGGCCTCATGAACTTCATCAACCTGGCTCACGGCGCCTTCGCAATGGTGGGCGGATTTGTGGCCGTCGAGCTCATGAGACGCCTGGGCGTGCCTTTCTTGCTTACCCTGCCGGCAGCATTCATCGCTGCGGCCATCGTGGGCTTCATCCTCGAGCGCACGCTGTATCGCCGTCTTTATCGTGCAGATCCCCTTGACCAGGTCTTGTTCTCCATCGGCCTTACCTTCATGGTTGTCGCTGCGGGTATCTACGTATGGGGCCCTTCGCAACAGCCGGTTCATTTGCCACACTGGTTGCGTGGACAAGTTTCCGTATTCGGCGTGGGCCTGGGCATCTATCGCCTCTTCCTGATCGCTGTGGTCGTGGTGGTTACGGCATCCTTGTTTCTGCTCATTGAGCGTACTCGCCTTGGCGCGCAGATTCGCGCCTCGGTCGACAACCAGGAAGCTTCGGCGGGTCTGGGCATCAACGTCAGCCGGGTGTTCAGCCTTACGTTCGCACTAGGTTCCGGCCTTGGCGGTCTGGGCGGAGCGCTGGGTATCGACGTGCTGGGGCTCGACCCCACGTTCCCGTTCAAATACATGGTGTACTTCCTCATCGTCGTGGCGGTGGGCGGAGCCGGCACTATCAGCGGCCCGCTGTTGGCGGCCATCGTACTGGGAGTCTTTGACGTTGCCGGCAAATACTATGTGCCGTCACTCGGAGCCTTCGTCATTTACGCGCTGATGGTCGTGCTGCTCATTCTCTTCCCCTCCGGACTCATCTCGAGGCGTTCATGACGAAATCGACTCTACTCTCATCGTTGTCCATTGCGGACAAACTCCCCGCGCCGCGCGTACCCAACGCGAAGTGGAGCAAGTACGAAATTATCTTCTGGCTATTGCCTTTCATCGCCTTCTTCTTGTTCAAAGGCTATTTGGTTCTGGCCAGCCAGATGATGATTCTTGGCTTGTTCGCTTTGTCGCTTGACCTTATTCTGGGTTACGCGGGTATTGTGTCGCTGGGCCATGCGGCTTTCTTTGGGCTGGGCGCCTATACCGCCGGGCTGCTTTCCGTGCACGGCTGGGGTGAACCCCTTAGCGGGTTGGTTGTTGCTGCCTTCGTGGCGGCGGTATTCGGCTTTCTCACCAGTTTCCTGGTGGTGCGCGGCCACGATCTTACCCGCTTGATGGTCACTCTGGGCATCTGCCTGATGCTCTACGAGATCGCAAACAAGGCTGCTTTCATCACCGGCGGCGTTGACGGCCTGTGGGGCATCCAGATGTGGAAGCTGCTGGGCATCTTCGAATTCGACCTGCAAGGCAAAACAGGCTTCTTTTATAGTTTTGCTGTGTTGTTCCTGGTCTTCGTACTGGTTCGACGTATCGCGCGTTCTACTTTTGGGCTTAGCCTGATCGGTATTCGCGAAGGCGGCAAGCGCATGCCCGCCATCGGAGCCGACATCAACCGGCGCCTGATCGCGGTCTATACCCTGGGCGCCGCCATCGCCGGCATCGCCGGCGCATTGCTGGCTCAAACCACTCAGTTCGTCGGACTTGATTCGCTGGGCTTCCTGCGCTCGGCCGACTTGCTCATCATCCTGGTCCTGGGAGGCACCGGCCGCTTGTACGGTGCTTTAATCGGCGCCCTGGTCTTCATGTTCGCGCAAGACCAGATCGCCAACATCAATCCCGTGTACTGGCAGTTCTGGATCGGCCTGTTCCTGGTTATTGTCGTCATGGTGGGCAGCGGGGGCATTCTGGGCGGAATTGACGCCTGGCGCGAACGGCGCCGCGCCCGTGCAGCAAATACAGGAGGTCGAGCATGAATACCACGCTACGTACCGAAGGTCTCTCCAAGCAGTGGGGTGCGTTCAAGGCGAACAGCGATATTTCGCTGACATTCGAACCGGGCGGCCGCCATGCCATCATCGGCCCCAACGGGGCCGGCAAGACCACCCTCATCAACCTGCTTACGGGCGCATTGGCGCCAACCTCGGGCAAGGTGTTTTTCGGTGACGAAGACATTACCGGGCGTATGCAGCACGAGCGCGTCAAAATGGGCATGACACGCACCTTTCAGATCAACACCCTGTTTTTGGGCCTGACGGTGCTCGAGTCTGTCGTGCTTGCCATCAGCGAACGCGAGGGCTTGTATCGCAATTGGTTCCGCACGGTTGCCGAACAGACGCAAGCCATCGACGAAGCCATAGCCTTGCTTGGCACGCTGCGTCTCGAGCAAGACATCAACACCGTCACACGCAATCTGCCTTATGGCAAGCAGCGTTTGGTTGAAATCGCGCTGGCACTGGCCACCAAGCCCAAGGTGCTATTGCTCGACGAGCCGGCCGCAGGCATTCCATCCACCGATAGCGCCGAGCTGTTCGAGGTAATTTCGAATCTGCCGCGCGACGTCACAGTGGTGTTCATCGAGCACGACATGGGGCTGGTGTTTCGTTTTGCCGAGCGCATTACCGTACTGGTGGGCGGCAAGGTTCTTACCGAGGGCACGCCAGCCGAAATTGCGGCCGACCAGCGTGTGAAAGAAGTTTACTTGGGCGAGGCAACGCATGACGAATAAAGGTAGCGAATTGCTCGCGTTCGAGAACGTGGTTGCGGGCTATGGCGAGGCTGTGGTCCTCGAAAATGTCTCTTTCTCCATCAAAGAGGGCGAAAGTGTGGCTTTGCTCGGTCGCAACGGCATGGGCAAAACCACACTATTGCTTACAGCGATGGGAATCACGCAACAGCACAAAGGCAAGATCTCATGGAGGGGCAACGATATCACCTCCATGACAACGTACAAGCGTGCGCAGTCCGGGCTGGGTTGGGTGCCACAAGAGCGCCACATGTATCCCTCGCTGTCGGTTGAAGAGCACCTCACCGTGGTCGGGCGTCCCGGCGAATGGACAGTTCCTAAAATTTGGGAATTGTTCCCGCGGCTGGAAGAGCGCCGTAACAACATGGGAAACCAGCTGTCGGGCGGAGAGCAGCAGATGCTGGCCATTGCGCGTGCGCTAATGGTTAACCCGCGCTTGTTGTTGCTTGACGAGCCGATGGAAGGCTTGGCCCCCATTATCGTGCAAGAGCTGCTTAGCGTCGTGGGGCGTCTGGTCAAGGAAAGCGGCATGTCGGTGATTATCGTCGAGCAGCATGCGCGCATGGCGCTCGAGCTTACCGAACGCGTGCTGGTTCTGGATCGGGGCCGCATCGTACACGATTCGGACAGCCAGGAGCTTCTTGACGATGACGCGAAGCTGCAACGCCTGGTGGCCGTGGCATAAGCCCGCGGCACAAGCCGGTAGATTAAACGTCTCGTGTAGTTCTTCGCGCAAGTCCCTGGCGTAAGCACCGACGTAGGCCTGTCTTCAGGCCTACGTTCTTCCAAAAGCCGCCCGTGCCGACAAGGCCGGGCGGCTTTTATTCTGATGTGTGCTCGAGGCTTGCTCAGCGGTTCGAAGAAGATACGAACCTTGTCTCGCCCCGGGGGACGAAAGACGGTTGGGGTAATGATTGACGCATCGAAGCGATCAGCACCGGTTCTGTTCCAGCCAGCTATCAGTTTCGTCGGCAGGGATTGGGCGCGAGATAAGGTAGCCTTGCGCAAAATCGCAGCCCAGTTGCAGTAATCGCATCAAGCTGCGCTGGTCTTCGACGCCTTCGGCGGTGACGCTGACCTTAAGGTTATGCGCCAGGCCGATAATCGAATCGACGATGGTTTGGCTTTCTTTATCGCTTTCCATTTCGCGGATAAAGGACTGATCGATCTTGATGTTGTCGACCGGCAGTTTGTGCAAATAGGAAAGCGACGAATGGCCTGTGCCGAAATCGTCTACGGCAATTTTTACTCCGATCGCGCGGATGCGATGCAGCACGCTTAGCGAGCGTGTCGCGTCCATCATGATTGCACTTTCCGTGATTTCAACTTCCAGGTAGTGCGCTGGCAGGTTATGAAGCGTAAGCAGCTTCTGTATTTGGGAGGGAAAGTCTTGATTAAGCAGATTGCGCGCAGAGATGTTGACGCTGATGGTGGCGTGGTGCTGCATATTGTGCCAGCGGCGGCATTGTGCCAGGGCGTTATCCAGCACCCATAGAGTAAGCGGATGGATGAGGTCGCTGAACTCTGCCACCGGCATGAAGTGTCCGGGGGGCAGCAGGCCTTTTTCAGGATGCTGCCAACGCACCAGCGCCTCGAAACCTACGGTTCGGCGACGTCGCAAACTGATTTGAGGCTGGAAGTGTAGCCGTAGCTCGTCTGTGTAGAGGGCATGGCGCAAGTCTGAAAGCAAAAGCAAGCGGTTGGGCGTACGTTCGTGGCGGGATGCGTCGAAAAACGCAAACCCGGTGCCCTCGCGCTCTGCGCGCTCCATAGCGCTGTTGGCATGACGGATCAAGACATCTGGCTCGGTGCCCGCGACGGGATACTCTGCGATGCCGATGCTGGCGCTGATTTGCATTTCGGTTCCGTCAAGGTTCAGCGGAAGCCGAACCTCATCCAGTATGGACTGGGCCATCTCGCGGACCGGCATTCCAAGCATGTCGCTTTTGAAGAGCAGGGCGAATTCGTCGCCGCTTGAGCGGCTGACGTCTCCGCGCGAGCCGACAAGAGTACGCAGTCGATCGGCCACGATGCGAAGCAGGTTGTCGCCCACGCCATGGCCGAAGGTGCTGTTGATTTCCTTGAAGCCGTGCAATGTGAGATTAAGGACGTACAGCCTGAGGTGGTAGCTTGCGGCAGCTTCATCGACGGCCGCCTGAATTCGGTTGATGAAGACCTCGCGTTTGTACAGGCCGGTTAAAACATCATGGCGGGATTGAAAGCGCAATGCTTCATGATGATGGCTGTGTTCGATGGCCATGGACGCGATTTCAGCCGCCATCTTGCTCAATTGAAGGTCTTCGATACCTGGGGAGCCGGGCTGACTGTTATGCACCGTAAGAGCCCCGGATACCTTGCCGTCGGCCTTCAGTATGGGATGGGACCAGCACGCCCGCAGGCCGTGGCTTATGGCCAGATTTTGTATGGACTCCCAGGAAGGGTCGTTGGCGGTGTCGGTGGTGATTGTTACGCTTGCGTGGCTCATTGCGACGGACCACGTTCCGGTTTCGCCGTCGTTACGCGTTTGTTTCATCGCCTCGGCGTAGCTTTCTGGCAATGATGGGGCAACGCAGCCGTGAATACGCTTGCCGTCGGCGGTTAGGGTCAGGATCGAGATCAGGCTATCTTCGATCTGCGCTTCGTTGATTTGGATCAGCGTTCCGAGGGTTTCATCCAGCGGACGGTTCTGCGCGATCATCTGCAGTACCTTGTTATGACCTTTTTGCCGCTGTAGGGATTTCTGCCATTGCGCTTCCTGCTTTCCAAGCGCTTCTGCCATGCTGTCAAACTGTGTGGCAATGTCCTTGAACTCTTGGCCGGACACCATGCCGGCCACGCGGGTGCCGTATTTTCCTTGACTGAGCCGCTTCGCCGCGGCTGTCAGGTAGCGTATGTTGCGCCCTACGATCGCCTGGATTCCCATCCAGCTCAATAGCAATGTCAAGGAAGCCAACAACAGAGCCAGAGCGCCGCTTATCCAAAGAGTTCGGTAGATATTGGCCAGCGCCCCGTCGGTGGGATGCTGGTAGACGACGGTAAGGGCGTCGGGATCTTGGTCGGTGCCGGTGCGCGTATGGCTGACAAGCCATTTGCTGCCGTCTGGGCGTTCGAGCAGGCCCGTGCCCTTCTGGCCTCGTCCCAGTAGCTCTAGAACGGGCGCGTCGCTCATTTGCCGGCCGACCTGGATATCGTTGCTGGGCGGCAGGCTGTTGAGCACGATGCCGTTTCGGTCCAATATCGTAATGGACGAGCCGTCAAAAAACTGGGTGTCCGGCTGTGAGCGAACCATCGAGGAAACATCCAGCGAGGCATACAGCACGGCCCATGGGGTTCCGTCGGCTTCGCGCATGGCCCTGGCGACGATAAGCGCCGGCTTGGCCGAAATTCGGCCTACATAATAATCGCTTACGACCATGCCGGGTTCGCTGAGCGCCCGTGGAAAGTAATTACGGTCGGACACGTTCAGATCATTGAGCGAATCGGACTGCAGCCCCGAACAAAGAACGGTACCCGAGGCGGACATCAGGCCGATGTTGTGGAAGTTCTGTTGGCCTTTGAGCAATGAGCTCATGTATTCGTGGCATAAGGGCCAGTTCTGCTGAAGTATCAACGGCATCTGCGAGATGGCGTCGAACATGCTGCGGGTGCTGGTGAAGAGCCAGCTCTCGTCGCGGGCGGCAATTTGCACGAAACGCTCGGCGTTTTGCGTGCTGTATTCGGTGAGATAATCGCGCTGTTGATATACGTAGAAGCACAGCCCCGCAAACGAGGGTATTATCGCCACGCATATTGCCAGGAACATGCGCACATAGATGCTCTTGAAACTGTTTTTGCGCCTGGCCATTGACCGGACTCTCCTAATGACCGAGTCCCCACCCGGCTCGCCCTAGAGACATTGTAATTATGTTTACGGTTTGTTTGCTGATGTATTAAGACTTAGTTTACGAGCTTTTTGCCCTGCCTCCTCCTTCAGAAGGTGCAAGTATGAATGAAACCATTAGTTTGTGGGCCCTATGGCTGCCACATATCGAAGCAGTGGTTATACGCCTGACTGTCGCAGTCTTGATTCTGGCCATCGGTTGGGTGATCTCGATGGTGGCGGGAAGGGCGGTCCGCAAGCTGTCGGCCCGGTCCAGTCGTGTCGACCCCACCGTCGTTCCCATGGCCTACACGGTCACCGTCTGGGGCATACGGATCATCGTGTTGATCGCAGTGCTTGCCAAGTTGGGGGTACAGACGGCAAGCATCATCGCGGTATTGGGTGCGGCGGGTCTGGCTATCGGCCTCGCGCTCCAGGGTACTTTGCAGAACATAGCGGCGGGCATCATGTTGCTTGCGCTGCGCCCGCTACGGGCCGGAGAGTCTGTGTCGGTCGTGGGCAAGGCCGACGGCATGGTCGAAGAGGTCGGATTGTTCCTGAGCCGTTTCCGGCAGGGCGATGGTACTCAAATAACGCTGCCCAATAGTCTGGTCTGGGGCAATGCCATCATCAATTACAGTCGCAACGGCACGCGGCGTATAGAAATGCAGACAGGCATCTCTTACGGGCAGGATATTTCCCACGCCCTGGAAACGGTTCGAGCATTCATCGAGGCCCATCCGCTCGCGCTTGATTCACCGGCTCCGGTCGTTTTTACTGGAGAAAACCGGGTTAATACTGTGATGATTGTTGTCCAGGCGTGGGCATTGGCAAAGGATTACGGCGAGCTGCTTAACGATGTGCGGCGCGAGATGCCCAGCCGGCTTCAAGAGGCGGGCTTCAGAATGCCGGCCTGACAGGGACGGTGTGTGTCCGATGCAACCTTGCCCCTCGGGCTGCTGTAGTCATCACCCTAGCGTCGGCGTGCGGTGCGCACCATTGCGGTGCAAACGCCCCGTAACATGTCGACTTCGTCGTTGGACAAGCCGCTTCGCGTAAACAGGTGGCGCATGCGGGGCATCAGTTTTTTGGGGTGGGCCGGGTCAAGAAACTGGATGGCAACCATGGCTTCTTCCCAGTGCGCAATCAATGCTTGGGTTTTTTCATTCGTGGCGGGCTCAAGGCCGGCCGGAACGGAATGTTTTTCGGTACGGGGCAGCAGCGCCAGCCCTTGGCCGGCGGCTAGCGCGTAGCGCATTTCCCAGGCGGCCAGTTGCAAGGCCTGGGCAACGTTCAGCGAGCTGTAGTCGGGGTTGGCAGGAATGTGACAGATACGCTGGCACAATGAGATGTCGTGGTTGGTGAGGCCCGAGCGTTCGGTGCCGACCACGATGGCAACACGCGCGCCGCCGTGTTCTTGCAAGTGGGCATGCCCGGCTTCAGCCGCCTGGCGTATGTCGCAAACGCCGGGACCCAGCTCGCGCGGTCTGGCTGTAAGTGCGAATGCAAGCGTGGTCTCGCCCAATGCCTCATCCAAAGTGGGATGGATTTTTGTGTTTTCCAACACGTCGACCGCGCCGCTGGCCAAGGCAAGCGCCTCGGGTTGCCGGGTAATATCAGCGTAGCGGGGAGCCACCAGGCTCAATCGCTCAAAGCCCATGGTCTTGATCGCCCGTGCGGCCGCGCCAACGTTGCCCGGGTGGCTGGGCTGTACCATGATGAAGTCGATGCGGGCGAAAATTTGCGCCCCTTCGCTGCTAGAGAAAGTGCTCATTTAGAACAATCTGCCTGTGTCATTTAAAATAGGCGCTTTAAAGGTACTACGGATACTTATGCACCCGATGCTAAACACCGCCATTAAGGCGGCACGCCGCGCCGGCACGATCATTAATCGTGCCAGTCTTGATCTTGAACGTTTGCAAGTGGCGCGCAAGGGGCCCAAGGATTATGTCACGGAAGTCGACCAAGCCGTCGAGGAGGCCATCATCGATGTGCTGCGCACGGCCTATCCCGATCATGGATTCCTGGGCGAAGAATCGGGCGCCCATCCTGCGGCCGGAGACGTTTCGGGCGTTACGCCCGAATTTCAATGGATTATCGATCCGCTCGACGGCACCACCAACTTCATACATGGTTTCCCGTTTTACGCGGTGTCCATCGCGCTGGCTCAGAAGGGGCAGATTACCCAGGCGGTTATTTTCGACCCCAATCGAAATGAACTATTCACGGCCAGCCGGGGCGGCGGAGCTTTTCTCAATGATCGGCGCATGCGCGTGTCGGGCCAGACTCGCTATCACGACGCCCTGATCGGCGCCCACGTACCGCGTTCAGCCAGCGACCTTACTGTGGCCGGACGGTTCTCCGACCTGCTGGCGGGCTCCGCCAGCGCGCGGCGCATGGGGGCTACTGTGCTTGATCTGGCCTATGTGGCCAGTGGCCGCACAGATGGCTTCTGCGGGGTCAATCTCAAACGCTGGGACATGGCGGCAGGCAGCTTGCTGGTGCTTGAAGCGGGCGGTTTGGTTGCCGATTTCGAAGGCGAGCAGGGCTGGATGCAATCTGGAAGCATACTTGCCGCAAGCCCCAAAATCTTCACCCAGATGCTTGGCCACCTGCAAGGCTGACACACTGTAGAGCGCACCGAGTGCGTGCATGACATTGATCGTTCCTATGATGCCCTTTCCGCATAAAGGAGTCCGTTGATGGAGTGGATGTTTGACCCATCGGCTTGGGTGGGACTGCTGACGCTGGTCATCCTCGAGATCGTCCTGGGCATCGACAATCTCATCTTCATCGCCATACTTGTCGACAAGCTGCCGCCCAAGGAGCGGGATCGGGCCCGCGTGACGGGCTTGTCGTTGGCCCTGCTTATGCGCTTGGGCCTGCTCACTGTGATGTCGTGGCTGATCAGGCTAACAGAACCATTGGTATCACTTGGGTCCTTCGAGTTCTCGGGGCGAGATCTCATCTTGATCGTCGGCGGTTTCTTTTTGCTATTCAAAGGAACGATCGAGCTTCATGACCGCATCGAAGGGCGTTCGAACCATGGCACAGCAGAGCGCTTGCACGCCAGTTTCGGGCTCATCGTGACGCAGATCATTATCCTGGATGCGGTGTTTTCGCTCGATGCGGTGATTACCGCCGTGGGCATGGTAGACCATCTTCCCGTCATGATGATTGCGGTAATCATCGCCATGGGCATCATGCTGTTCGCATCCAAACCGCTGACCAGTTTTGTCAACGCCCATCCCACTGTGGTCGTATTGTGCCTGGGCTTTTTGCTTACCATTGGGTTTTCACTGGTGGCCGAAGGGTTCGGTTTTGCCATTCCGAAGGGTTACCTGTACGCCGCCATTGGGTTTTCGGTGCTGATTGAAGCATTGAACCAGGTGGCGCGTCGCAATATCCGGCGCTTGGAGTCGCGTCGACCAATGCGCGAGCGCACCGCCGAAGGGATTATGTTCATGCTGGGCAGACGGCCGCTTTCCAGTCCCGAAATGCCAAGTCATCAACACGAAATCCCCGAACAACAGGTTTTTGACGATACCGAGCGCAACATGGTCAGCGGGGTGCTGACGCTGGCCGACCGCAGCATACATTCTGTGATGACGCCCCGCAACGATATATCGTGGCTCAATCTGGATGATGATGCAGAGACTCTCAGGCGTCAGATCAACGGCTCGCCGCACAGCTTTTTCCCCATTTGTCGCGGCGCTTTGGACGACGTGATCGGCATAGGCCGGGCAAAGGAATTGATCGCCGACCTGATCACTCATGGCGCCATCCGGCTGTCCAGGCTACGCGACCCAATCATTGTTCCCGAGTCCATCGGCATACTCAAGGTAATGGAAACGCTCAAACGGGCGAAAGGGCAGTTGGTCCTGGTAGCCGACGAGTTCGGCGCCATTGATGGCGTTGTGACGCCTATCGATGTTTTCGAGGCCATCGCCGGAGAGTTTCCTGATGAGGACGAGGCGCCGGACATTGTGCAGATCGACGAGGATCACTGGCGCGTGGACGGCGCCGCCGACCTGCATCACCTTGAGCAAGTGCTCAACACCGAAGGTCTGGTGGATGATGACGAGGTGTATTCCACCCTTGCCGGCTATCTGCTCGAGCGCTTCGGCCATCTGCCGTCAGCCGGTGATACCTGCAATCTGGGGCAGCCCCAAGCGACTTTCCGCTTCACCGTGGAACGAGTGGACGGACGACGTATCGCATCCGTTGCCATCACACGCGAACTTCATGGCCGGGCGGATGAAGCTTCCGATGATGCCGGCCAGTAGCGTGTATTTTCCTGAATATCAAAAGGCCGCATTTTGCTGGCCCGAATGGCTTTGCGCCTTATGCGCGAAGTCGGTTTTAGCGAGAGGTTATGACTGAAAGCGCGTGGTTTTATCTGAAGGCATTGTTTCTCGGCGTCGTCGAGGGGTTTACTGAGTTCATTCCGGTTTCCAGCACCGCCCATCTTCTGATCGTGGGTGACTGGATCAACTTTTCCTCCGGCGACAACAAGGTGTACGAAGTGGTGATCCAGTTCGGGTCCATCCTGGCCGTGATGTGGATATTTCGTGCGCGGCTCTGGCAGCTTGCGAAGGGGATGGTGTCTCAAGAACGCAGCGAGTTGATGTTCGCGCGAAATTTGCTTATCGCTTTCTTGCCCGCGGCCGTGATAGGCGCGCTGGCCATAGGGTTCATCAAGACGTTGTTCAATAACCCGGCTGTATTCGTGTTTACGTTGATTGCCGGCGGGCTGATTATGTTATGGGTGGAGCGCAAGCCCCACTATGCCAAGCATGCCGACGAGACGGTTGCCTCCCAACATGCCACGGCGTACACCCTTGAGCAGATCACCTGGAAACAAGCCCTCGTCGTGGGTTTTTCCCAGTGTGTGGCCATGGTGCCGGGTACTTCGCGTTCGGGAGCCACCATTATCGGCGGCATGCTGGCGGGCATACAGCGCAAGACCGCCACCGAGTTTTCCTTCTTTCTGGCCATGCCCACCATGTTGGCCGCGACCATTTACGATTTCTACAAGAATGGCGGAGCGTTGTCCGACCAGCAACTGACCGGAATTGTGATCGGTTTCATTGCGGCGTTTCTTAGCGCCCTGGTCGTGGTGCGCGCGGTACTCAATTTCGTCTCGCGCCATACCTACCGCCCCTTTGCCTGGTACCGCATCGGGCTGGGCCTGGTGGTTTTTGCTTGGCTGTATTTACGCTAGCCAGTTATTAAAGCCCTGAAAGCGGGCTGTAAAAGACGGCTCAGGCGAGGGTTTCCAGCCGGATGCCGTCTTTATCGATGACGGCCCATCCGCCCCGCGATGCGCCATTATCGAAATCCCAGTCGGGCAGCACCACCCGCAAGCGCTCTGCACCATCTACTTGCAGGGTGTGGATGGCGGGCCGATGCGTATGCCCATGAATGGCGACCGCCGCTGCGCTGCGGCGCAACGCCCGCTGTACCGCTTCGGGGGTGACATCCATGATTTCAGGAGCTTTGCCGCTATGAGACGCCATGCTGCGGCGACGCGCCCAGTCGGCGATAGCACGGCGCCGTGTCAAGCCAAGGCTTAGGAAGGCACGTTGGATCCAGGGCGTATGCACGACGCGTTTGAAGCGTTGATACCCTATGTCTGCGGTGCAGTATTCGTCGCCGTGGCTGACAAGTACCCGGCCTTGAGCGGTTTCAAGGCATAAAGGCATATCCAGCAGATGGGCGCCCAGGCTGTCCGTCAGGGCGCGGCCCATCAAAAAATCACGGTTGCCCCGACCCAGCCACAGGGGCAGGGCGGAGGCTGCTTGGGCTAAGGCGCGCAGAATGTCTTGCAGCCACGAAGGCGGTTCTTGCAACGCAAGGTCGTCTCCGATCCAGGCATCGAAGATGTCGCCGCATAAAAACAAGGCATCCGCCTGGGCGCATGCCTGATCCAGAAACCGCAAGAACGCATCGCGGGTGCCGGGTGTGGCGGGGCCCAGGTGCATGTCCGAGGCCAACCACACCGTACCCGGCAGGGCGAGGTTATTCAACGACGGTGGCTTTCTCGATGATGACGTCATCGGTGGGTACATCTTGATGGAAGCCCTTGGTGCCGGTCTTGACGCCCTTGATCTGGTCGACGACTTCGGTGCCCTCGACGACCTTGCCAAAGACGGCATAGCCCCAGCCGTTGGGTGTGGGCGCAGTGAAGTTCAGGAAGTCGTTGTCGGCCACATTGATGAAGAACTGTGCTGTGGCAGAGTGCGGATCGCTGGTGCGGGCCATGGCCAGGGTGTAGCGGTCGTTCTTGAGGCCGTTGTTGGCTTCGTTCTCGACGGTTTCATGGGTGGCCTTTTGCTTCATGCTCGGTTCGAAGCCACCGCCCTGGATCATGAAGTTGCCAATGACGCGGTGAAAGATCGTGCCGTCATAGAAACCTTCCTTGACATAGGTAAGGAAGTTATCGACGGTTTTGGGCGCTTTCTCGGCATCAAGCTGGATGACCATGTCGCCCATGCTGGTTTGGAGTTTTACACGTGGAGTGGTGCTCATGGATTGACCTTCAGTGGAAGTGGTTGAGGCGGCCTGCGATGCACCGGCCGGCCCGAAGGCCAAGGCAGCGGTAATGACGAGGCTGGAAATGCGTGCCGATGGGATCAGGACGCGATGGATCATGGATTGAACAAACATAGGGAGAATCCGGAAAAGGCGCCGGCCTAGCGGCGGAGAATGTCGGTGGTTTCTTGTGCGGCGCTGCTTGCACCCGGGACGCCTTGGGCGCTTTTGAACGACTCGCGCGCCTGCATCAGTTGTACCCAGCCCATATTGGCACGCGCCGTCGCGTAGTTCGGATTAGCGGCAAGCGCCATTTGCAGCGCATCTTGAGCCATGTCGAGCCTGCCCTGCCTGACATACTCGACCGCTAGGTTATTCCAGGGCTCGGGCAGCTCGGGGTACAGGGCGGTCATGTTAAGGTAATGCTCGATGGCTTCGTTGTGCCGTTCGAGGCCCGCCAGGGCGCGCCCACGCAGGAACAGAAGTTGAACGTCGCTTCCGACGGCCATTTCGGCCTCTCGCTGGGCCGCGCGCCGGTCAATGATATCCAGCGCTTCCGCGTAGCGGCCGCTGTCCATCATGGCGGAGATTCGGTCGGTAACCTGCGACGGCGTCATGGGTATCGATGTGTCGACCCCGGGGCTAAGGGCTTCCAGCACCTTGGCAAGACCCTTCCAGCCTCCTTCGCGACGCGGCGGGTCGTCAAACAGTTTCTCGCCGGGGGCGGGTGCGGAAGAGATGACTACCGTCGGGCCCAATGCCTTGGCCCCGGCAGCGCCGCTGGTGTTGCCCGAGGGCTGCAGCGAGGCTTCAAGGTTTATATTTGGGGTCAGGCCGTCCGCAGCCTGCTGCGCATGTGTTGCAAAGGCCGTTATCATGCCGGCCAGCAGCAGCGTCATCGCCAGGAGTCTACGGTTGTCTAGATGCACGGGCCGGTACCTATGGGTTAAGGAATTGTTCGGATTATGTACGGTTTGGCGGGGCAGTTCCCCGGCGGGAGCCGCCCACTTGCTATACTTGTCGACCGCCATTTTAGCCTTGCTTGGGAATCGAACAAAACCTGTCTGACGGTGCATAACCGTACGACTGATGCTACGACGGGTTGCATGCGATGCAAGGATTGATATTTAACGGATTATTTTTGACTGGGCATGCTGCACATTTATAACACTCTTTCCCGCGGCAAACAGCCGTTCGAGCCGGTGGAGCCGGGCCGTGTCCGCATGTATGTATGCGGTATGACTGTCTATGATTTCTGCCATCTCGGGCATGCGCGCATGCTGGTCAGTTTCGATGTGGTGCAGCGCTGGTTACGTGTGTCCGGCTATCAGGTAGAGTATGTGCGCAACATTACCGATATCGACGACAAGATCATTCGCAAGGCGGTCCAGACCGGGCGTCGCATGGACGAGGTAACAAGTTTTTTCGTCGACGCCATGCACGCCGATGAACTCGCACTTGGCGTGGCCGCGCCCGATGCAGAACCGCGCGCCACCCAGCATGTGGGCCAGATGCTCGACATTATCTCCAAGCTTGAAGACAAAGGCCTGGCCTACCAATCGGATGACGGCGACGTCAATTATGCTGTGCGCCAATTCCCCGGCTACGGCAAGCTGTCGGGCAAGTCGCTGGACGATTTGCGCGCCGGCGAACGGGTGGCCGTAACTTCGGGCAAGCGGGACCCTCTGGATTTTGTTCTCTGGAAGTCGGCCAAGCAAGACGAGCCGGCCGAATCCAAATGGGAATCTCCATACGGGCTGGGGCGCCCCGGCTGGCACATCGAATGTTCGGCCATGAGTAAGGCTTTATTGGGTCTGCCGCTGGATATCCACGGCGGGGGCCCCGACCTGAAGTTTCCTCATCACGAAAACGAAATCGCCCAGACCGAAGGCGCATTCGGCGGCACGCTGGCCAACGTATGGATGCACTGCGGCCCGCTGATGGTGGATGCCGATAAAATGTCAAAATCGCTGGGCAATTTCCGCACAATTCGCGAAACCGTCGCCCTGCCGGGGACTTTGACGGAAGACGTGGCGGCATACGAGGCGAACCCTCGCGAGGCCGAGATGCTGCGTTTCTTCATCGTGCGCAACCATTACCGCAGCGTGCAAAATTATGCGCCTGATAATCTGCGCGACGCTCAGCATGCGCTTGATCGCTTGTATCAGACTTTGCATAACGTGCCGGCTGAGCCGGGCGTGGCCATTGATTGGAATCATCCCTCGGCGCAAGCGTTTCGCAGCGCCATGGACGATGATTTCAACACGTCCGGCGCTGTAGCTGCTTTGTTCGAATTGGCTTCCGAAGCCAACCGCGAAGGGTCCCCTCAGGCCTCGGCCCTGCTCAAAGCGCTTGGCGGCGTGCTGGGGCTGCTGCAAGGCGATCCGGCCCGCTACTTGCAATCGCCCAGCCGTTATCTGGGTACTGAGGCGGCAGGCGGGGAACTGGCCTCCGAGGCAATCGAAGTCCTCATAGAAGAACGGACGGGCGCCAAGGCGCAGCGCGACTTCGCCCGCGCCGATCGCATACGCGAGCAATTGCGTGAGGCCGGCGTCGAGCTCGAGGACAAGGCCGGCGGCGCGACGCAGTGGCGTCGCATATAAGGTATAGCCATGGCAGATACTCTTGCACCTACCGATAAGCCTGAATTCTGGGACGAAGCGTCGGCCCAGCTCATGCGCCGCGACCGCATCCTGAAAAAAATTATCCCTCAGCATCGTTCCGAGTGGCTCATCACATCGAAGACGCCTTTCATGACGTTGGCGCGGGCCATTGTGAGCCAGCAGGTTTCGACCAAGTCGGCTGACGCCACTTGGGCGCGCTTCATTGGGCGTTGCGGGCGGCGTCCCGCTCCGGCCACTGTGGCGGCCGTTTCTTTGGACGAGCTGCGCGAACTGGGGCTGTCGAAGCGCAAGTGCGAATATATCGTCGATTTGGCGACACACTTTGCCGAGAAAAAGGTAAAGCCTGCCGCGTGGGCGGGCATGGACGATGAGCAAATTATCACCGACTTGTGCGCCATACGCGGGGTGGGGCGATGGACCGCCGAGATGTTCCTTATCTTCAGCTTGCAGCGCCCCGACGTGCTTCCTCTAGACGACGCGGGCTTGCTTAAGGCAATTTCGCTACACTATTTCAGTGGCGAGCCGGTCTCCCGTTTCGAGGCTCGAGAAGTCGCGCAGGCGTGGGCGCCCTGGCGTAGCGTGGCAACCTGGTACTTATGGCGTAGCCTCAACCCGGCATCAAGCTGATGATCGCCGCGAAGCAGCGTTGCATTTTTCAACCGGACAACAAGCTCTTATGCGTAATACCTTTCTAGAATTTGAACAGCCTCTGGCAGAGCTCGAGAACAAGATCGAGCAGCTGCGATTTGTGCAGGCGGACTCGGCCGTTGACATTTCGGACGAAGTTACACGCCTGCAGCAGAAAAGCCAGACGCTCGCCAAGAACATTTACGCCAAGCTCAGCCCATGGCAGACCGCCTTGGTGGCGCGCCATCCGCAACGCCCTTATACGCTTGATTATGTGCGTGAAATCTTCACCGATTTCCACGAACTGCATGGCGACCGGATGTACGCAGACGACTTGTCCATCGTCGGCGGCCTGGCGCGCTTTCAGGGCACGCCGTGCATGGTAATAGGCCATCAGAAAGGACGCGACACCAAAGAGCGCGCCAAGCGTAATTTCGGCATGCCGCGCCCCGAAGGCTATCGCAAGGCGCTTCGGCTTATGCGCCTGGCCGAGAAATTCAGCTTGCCCGTATTTACTTTTGTCGATACGCCCGGCGCCTATCCCGGCATCGGCGCCGAAGAGCGCGGGCAATCCGAAGCCATCGGCCATAATCTGTACGCTATGGCCGAGCTTAAAGTGCCCATTATCGCCACCATCATCGGCGAAGGGGGTTCTGGTGGTGCACTGGCCATTGCTGTGGGCGACGTGGTGATGATGCTGCAATATGCCACTTATGCGGTCATCTCGCCTGAAGGCTGTGCTTCTATTCTGTGGCGCAGTGCCGACAAGGCCTCGGTGGCGGCCGAAGCATTGGCCATTACCGCTCCGCGTCTTAAAGACCTGGGCCTTATCGATCGCATCGTCAATGAACCGGTTGGGGGGGCGCATCGCGATCCTGATGTCATGGCGCGCCAATTGAGCCGCGCCTTGTCCGATTCCCTGCGTCAGGTGTCAGGGCTGACGCCACAGCAACTCATTGATCAGCGTCTTGAGCGGCTCATGACATATGGGCGCTACCAAGAGGCCCGTGCCTGATCCATCGTCCTTGGCCAATTTCGGTTCGTCGTCTTTACTGGCGGCCGTAGACGATGCCGTTTCTTCGCTGGGTGGCGATGTTCCTGCCGCCATCGGCGTGGCCGTCAGCGGCGGACCGGATTCAGCCATGCTGCTTGTACATGCCGCGCGCGTGGCAAGTCGGCGTGGCATGGCCCTGCACGCGCTTCACGTTCATCACGGCCTTCAGCAAGTAGCCGATACCTGGCGCGACCACGTTCACGATCTTGCCCAACTGCTGGCCGTACCTTGCCACAGCGTGCGCGTTACCGTGGACCGCTCCCGGGGCGACGGCATTGAGTCGGCCGCACGGGCCGCACGCTATCGGGCCTTGGCCGACATGGCAAGCAAGGCTGGCGTACGGCATGTGTTGCTGGCGCATCATCGTGACGACCAGGCCGAAACCGTACTGCTACGCCTGCTGCGCGGCGCGGGCCCTTATGGCATAGGCGCGATGGCGCCGCAGTCTTGCCGAGACAGCATCCTGTATCTGAGGCCCTGGCTTGAAGTGAGCAGAGAGCAGATCGTCGAGAACGCACGCGAATTCCATGATCTGACTGGCTGGAAACCGGTGTTCGATCCCACCAATTCCGAAGACCGCTATACAAGATCGGCCGTGCGGGAACGGCTGGCTCCTCAATTGAACGACCGCTGGCCGGGTTGGCAAGCCGTACTTGCGCGTCATGCGCGACAAAGCCGCGAGGCGGCGGAAATACTTGACGAAGTGGCCGCTCAAGACTTCGCAGGCCTGGAGCCTTCAGAAGGTGGAAACAGTTTTTCACTGGCTCGCTGGCGCGAGCTTTCCACAGCACGCCAGGCGCTTGTGCTTCGCTACTGGCTGACCCAAAGCGGGCTGCGCATGCCCACAGAAGCACGCCTGAACGACCTGATGCGGCAAATGCGGCAATTACATGCACTGGGACACGATAGAGCGATGCAGGTGAAGCACGGCGATGTAACCATACGCTGCACACGCGGGCGGGTGCTGTTAAAATAACTGGTTTTCTTGCGGCGGTCGTACACGCCGTTTTCATATCGATTAAATCAGGGTAAAAGGCAGGACAGAAGATTATGTCCCTTATCGTTCAGAAATACGGCGGCACCTCGATGGGATCGATCGAGCGCATCCAGAATGTTGCTCGGCGCGTTGCCAAATGGCACGCTGCTGGTCATCAGGTAGTGGTGGTTCCGTCGGCGATGTCGGGCGAGACGAATCGACTTCTGGGCCTGGCCAAAGAGCTTAGCCCCACCCCAGACGGACGCGAGCTCGACATGCTTGCAGCCACGGGCGAGCAGGCCAGCAGCGCATTGCTGGCGATGGCGCTTCAGGCCCAGGGCGTGGGCGCTCGCAGCTACACCGGCTGGCAAGTTCCGGTGCGCACCGATTCCTCATACACCAAAGCGCGCATTCGTTCCATCGACGACGCCCGCATCCGCGGCGACCTGGACGCCGGGCGAGTCGTCATCGTTACGGGTTTTCAGGGCATCGACGACGACGGCCACATCACCACCCTGGGGCGCGGCGGTTCAGATACATCTGCTGTAGCCGTGGCTGCATCCCTGCAGGCCTCCGAATGTCTCATCTTCACCGATGTCGACGGCGTATATACGACTGACCCGCGTGTGGTGCCCGAGGCACGTCGCATGCGTGTGGTGTCTTTCGAGGAAATGCTCGAAATGGCCTCGCTCGGCTCCAAGGTATTGCAAATACGCGCTGTCGAGTTCGCCGGCAAGTATCATGTACCGGTACGGGTGCTTTCGTCCCTGACCGACCCTCTTATTCCGCTTGACGAAGAAATGTCGTCGGGCACTTTAATTACTTTCGAGGAAGACCAAAAAATGGAATCCGCTGTTGTTTCCGGCATTGCTTTCAGCCGCGACGAAGCCAAGATGACATTGCTGGCTGTTCCAGACACCCCGGGGGTGGCTTACTCCATTCTGGGTCCGGTTGCCGCAGCCAACATCGACGTTGACATGATCGTGCAGAACCAGTCGGTGCGGGGCACGACCGACTTCTCCTTCACCGTCAACCGCAATGATTACCATCGCGCGCTCGAACTGCTTAAGAACCAGATCGCCCCGTCTGTAGGCGCCCAAGAGGTCGTGGCCGACAACGAAGTCTGCAAAGTGTCCATCGTGGGCATCGGAATGCGTAGCCACGTCGGCGTCGCCAGCTTGATGTTCCGGACTCTTAGCGAAGAAGGCATCAACATCCAGATGATCAGCACCAGCGAGATCAAAACCTCTGTGGTCATCAACGACAAATACATGGAGCTTGCCGTGCGTGCCCTGCACAAGGCTTTCGAGCTGGATCAGGAAGCTGCAGCGGTGGGGGAAAGCGCCGAGTAACTGCCGTCGGGCAAGAATTTCGGGCGTCTTTTTCTATGCGGCCCGAAAGATTGTTCCGCAGTTCACTAATAAACCAAAGTGCGCAATCTGCCGGCATTCAAGCTTGTGCCTTGTGCTAGAATAGCGGACTTGTATTAGGAGACGTGGCCGAGAGGTTGAAGGTACTCCCCTGCTAAGGGAGCATGCGGCTTATACCCGCATCGAGGGTTCGAATCCCTCCGTCTCCGCCAGAAGCACATATCCCCTTGATTTTAAAGAGTTGTCAATGAAATCAAGGGGATATTTTTTATTTTCTACACAACGCTACTACACAACAGCGTTCGTGGGTGGCTATAGAGAGGGATTCGCGGCATGCCGAAAGAGTCCAAAATGCCTGTCTTATCCACTGGTTTAATTAAGCATAAAAACGGTACCTATTACCTACGGCGTCGCATTCCTAGCGATTTATTGCTCGCTTACCCCGGTAAGCGGGAAATTAGCGAGTCTCTGAAAACAAAAAGCTATAAAGAGGCCCTAGAGCTTTTCCATGAGAGAGACGCCAAGCTTCACGCGACTTGGCGACAAATGCGCCAGCAGGCAGCCGATGAATCCGCGGCGCGACATTTTGAAGCCCTGGAAGTGCTCTCCGAGCTCACAGATGAAGATATAAAGCGCATTAGCGAGCACGTTGAGGCCGTAGCATTGGCGGGTGATGAGCGCCGGCGCCTGGGAGGCAACTATGAAATTGCCGACATCGAAGAGTATAGGGAAGGCTATGCAGGTGCATTACCTGCGCTTAAAGCTGCGGTAGCGGTGGGTGATATAGAGATTCTTGCCCCACTGCTTGACCAGTTTTTGCACTTATTCAAGTATGAAAACCGACTTGCGGCGCCTGACTATCGACGCTTGGCGCTAGCATATGGACGCGCTGCGATTCGAGTAAATGAAAAACTGCTTAGGCGCTACGAAGGCGAGGATGTTCCTACGCCAAGGCGCGGAAGGGCACAGCGGGGGCCCGAGATTACTCTCCGGGCACTGGTGAAGGACTACATTGCAAAGGAGTATCCGAAAGGCGTAAAAGAGGACATGGCCAAGAAAGTGAATTTGGCCCTCCCCATGTTTACCGAGCTCGTTGGGGATCGTCCGATCTCGGCAATCAAGCAAGTCGATGTAAATTACTTCTTCGAGTTGATACATCAGCTTTGGACGCACTGGCCTCACGAGATGCGGAGAACTAGAAAAAGTTGGATAACGCTCGCGAAATCCAACGAGGATCTCGCGCGTGGGGAGCTTGCCCCTGGCACATTCAAGGATACGTACCGGGCTGTAATTAGTCGATTCCTTGGGTGGGCCACGACTAATTACCAAGACCAAGGGTTTCCCACCTCTTTAACGGTTAAGCTCATCGAGTACCGGGGCTCTCGGGAGAAACGAGAAAATCGGCAACGGGCATTTTTCTTGCATGAGCTTAAACGCCTGTTCGAAGGCCGCGAAATGCAAGGCTTTGCCAGTATGAGCACCGAGCATCACAGATTTTGGCTGCCCCATGTTGGACTTTTCACTGGCGCGCGAGTTAACGAGCTTTGCCAACTGCACCCGAAACACGATGTGTTGAAAGACGAATCGGGCATTTGGTACTTCCGCATCACCGAAGAGGGCGAGGAGGTCGCGGATGTGGAGCGGTCAATCAAGACAGCGGCGTCGCGCAGGTTAGTGCCGCTACATAGTACGCTCGTGAAGCTTGGGTTTATCAAATACGTTGAGCGACAGCGAAAAGCTGGTGCTCAGTTGCTTTTTAGCCCGTTTAAGCCCTCGCGAGGCCGTGCTTCTGGCGAAGCCGAGAAGTGGTTCCGAGGACTCATTTACGACCTTGGCTTGCGGGATGAGACGCCCCATGCCCGGTTAGTCGGAATGCACGCATTTCGCTCAACGCTGTTAAACAAGGCGATGAACGACGGGGTTAGCAACACTGAGTTCATAACTGGTCATGCGCACAGCAGTAATGACCAGGTCCGCGAAAAAGAAATGAAGAGCGGTGTGGTGCGAGGGTATGAAGGCGAAATGTCTGTATTGTCGAAAAGTAAAATCCTGGAGCAGATAAATTGGCCCGAAGTGAAGTTCATCAAGCCGTCGTAGCCTTGCCGGCTTATTGTTTCAGGTATCCAGCGACAATATATTCAGTGTCCCAATGCAGCCGATAGCTCAGCCATCAGCATCAGCCAAAGCTTGGGCTTGAATATCATCAGATGGGCGAGACTCGTTATCTATGTCCCCATCGTTTTGCGTACTCTGCTTGATGGTAGGTAGAAAATCAGCGTTATAAATGTCTCGATATGCATCGAGGAACTGAGGGGTTTCTCGGAACGTAAAGAATAATGGCCAATCGTGGTACGCCCTACGCATCACCAACTCGCCCTGGGGGCCTATATCTCTCATAACTTGGGCGGCATCGTCTATCTCATCCTTTAGTATATG
>NZ_JBIQLE010000029.1:0-41441 GCF_044464525.1 Pusillimonas sp. | reverse complement strand
GCCTCAACGACTTCCTCTTGGTGCAAATGCCCTTGCAGGGCACCGCCCAAATCCGCTGCGGCGATCAAAAAATCTCATCCAATCCTCTGCTGGCCTCTGTGCTGACTCCGACCCTGCCCCTGCACATGCGCTGGCAGGGGCAATGCGACCAACTTATCGTGCGCCTCGAGCGCACTGCCCTTGAAGCCGCCTGCAGCGCCCAGTTGGGTTATGCCCTGCCCCGCCCGATCGAGTTCCAGCTTGGAATGGATCTTCGTACGCGCCAGGGCGCCGCCTGGAGGGCACTGGTTCAGTTCCTTGCCTCGTCGGCGTTTTCAGATCATGCAAGCCAACATGTCCTAATCGCCCGCCAGGTCGAAGACCTACTGATCACGACCCTGCTTAGCCAGCACCCGCACAACTACAGTCAGGCATTGTCCGGACCGGCCCACACGCCCCCCATACATTACGTGAAACGCGCAGAAGAATACATCTTGGCGCATTACAGCGAACCCATTACCGTCGACATGCTCGCGCGCCACGCCGCCATCAGTTCGCGCAGCCTGCACAAGGGCTTCCAGCAATACAAAGGCACATCGCCCATGGGTTTTCTACGCTTGGTGCGCTTGCAAAAAGTGCGAGAAAAACTCTTGCGCGCCCGCGAAGCGGGTCAAACTGTTCAAATCACCCGCTTGGCGCTCAATGCCGGGTTTTCGCATCTTGGGCACTTCACCCAGGCGTATCGCGCTCAATTCGGCGAAACTCCCAGCCAAACGGCCGCCGCTCGAAAGTGTTAGCAAGGCGGCAGCCGTTCTGTCTTAATAAGATGAAGCTCGCTAGGCGGCGGGCCTGCCGCGCCAGTTCGGAGCAGCCGGCTTGTCCGTCTTTGCATGCACCTTAAGCCGCTTTTGAAGCTTTTTTGTCACTGAACGATAGTCATTGGCATTTGTAGGCAGCAACCATTGCTTGAACCGAGTCAGCGCCGACACATTCAGGTTCATTTCGTTCAGCATCTCGTCAATATTGTGCATCGAGAATGGAATGATATTGGTGCCCCGGGCATGCTTGCCCTCGGTGCGTTCCTCCATCCAGCGCAGGCGCGTCGTTACATGCTTGCGCCTTTGCTCTAGCGGCGGCAAGGTGATGTCACCCATCATCGAGGCGGCGATCCATAGCGCGGCCACCTCTGCGCTTAGAGGGCTGTAGAAAGAAGAGTTATAGCCACAAAAATAGAGGTTTTGAACCTCGAGCGGATGAATTTGCCGATACAGCATGAAGTTGCCTTCTTCATCGGTGAGCCGTTCTTGCAATTCGTCGGAAAAGAACGGCACAACCTGCTTGAAACCGGTACCGCAGATGATCAGTTCGGCCGGCACCTTTCGGCCATCGCTTAACTCGGCCACCGGTTGGCCACCATCTTGCCCCAGGCGGATAATTTCGCAATCACGCACAACTTCGCTGCGCCCTTCTTCTATTTGACGATACAAGGTGTCGGTGGCAAGACTGACCGTGCTGCGGGCGATGCGGTCGAAGGTTCCATCGGGCACCAGGCCGAGCTTGTCGAGCCTTAGCTGTTTGGTTGAGACAGACTGTAGCGATTTGATCATGCCATCGCGCACACCTTTTCCGGGGCCATGCAAAAAGCGCTCAAAACCGCGTTTTTCTATGTAGGGGAACAAGCCCTCGCCCATGCGTGTCAGCATCAGGTATTTGTAATTGAGCACGTTCATGATCTTGCGCGGCATCTTCCACAACAGTTCTCGCGCTATGACCTTGGTCGACATGGCAACTTCACCCACTGCCGCAGCGACATCACACGACGACTTCCCATAGCCCACCACCAGCACGTGCTTGCCGCGAGCCTCTTCGACGTCGTGGAATTCGGACGCTGCGCACAGCCGGCCCCCCGCGGCCTCGAAAGCCTCGCGACCTTCGTAAGATGGGATGAAAGGCTCAGAAAAAATGCCGTTGGCCACCACAAGAGTATCCACCTCGTGCTGCGTTGTCTGATCGCTATTAACGTCACGCACTGTCAGGCTCCAGCCCTCGTCACCTCTTTGCTCGGCCGCCTGCACCTCGGTGTTCAACCGTATGGAGCCGTTAAGGTCGAAGTGCCTGGAGTAGTCTTCAAGATATTGTTGTACCTGCTCGCCGGAAGGCCACTCAGGGTAAGAGGCGGGCATGGGGAAATCTGTATAGCAATAGGTATCTTTATTGTTTTGCGTACGCAGGCCCGGATAACGGCGCGTAGCGCTCCATACGCCACCCACGTCCGACGCCTTCTCGAATACGCTTACCTCATGTCCAAACTGCGTCAATACCTTGGCCGAGGCCATTCCGGCAAAGCCGGCTCCGATAATTCCGATCTTCATGCTTGTCTCCTGTTTTCGCCGGTTTTATGGTTTCCGGCTGAAATACGATGTGTGGGCAAAGTGCGGGCTTGCCGTTTACTGCGCCAGCAATGGAATTGCGGGCACGCCCTGCTCCGGCCCCATGGCGCTGTAGCCGCCATCAATGGGCAAGTCGGCCCCGGTAATGAAGGAAGCCTGCTTGGAACATAGGAACAACACGCCTTGTGCAACTTCTTCCGGGTCTCCAACACGCCCCAACATGTGAAACGGCGCGGCCACCTTGTCGGTTTTGGCTCGATTCCCCTGCGAAAGCTCGTCCATCACGCGGGACCAAGTCCAGCCCGGAGAGACCGAATTGACTCGGATACCATCGCGGGCCAGGTCCATGGCCATACTGCGTGTAAGTTGTGCGACGGCGGCTTTTCCGACCGGGTAAAGCCATCGCCCCGTTTGGGCGACTTTGGCACTGATGCTGCTGAAATTGACGATGGCGCCACCGCCCCGGGAGATCATGTGGGGCCGGCACGCCTTGCTCATCATGACGGCGCCCACCACATTGACACTGAGGCTTTGGTTCCAATCATCGCGCGAAGACTCAATGCCGTCGTCGACATAGCTACAGGCCAGATTTACCAGGAAATCTACCCCGCCATGCGCCTTGACAGTGGCCGCCACGCATTGCTCAATCTGGTCATCGTCGGAAATGTCGGTTGCAATGAAGGTGACTCTTTCTCCGAGCTTGTCGGCAACACGCTGGCCGCCTTCGCTGTCGATGTCAGCGATGACTACCCGCGCACCACCAGCATGTAACGCGGCCGCCACCGCAGCGCCGATTATTGTCGCGCCACCGGTAACAATGGCAACTTTGTCGTGGATTCCGTCCATGGTCTGTCTCCTGTCCCGCTACGGTCGAACGGGTTTTATTGTCGTAGGATGGTTACAGACCATTATGAGCGGCGTGCGCAACGCGGCTATCCCGCAAGCGCCCATTATTATCCCAAAAGCGCACACGGCCGGCCGGAGCCGAAAGCCCCAGCCGATTTCTTATCTACTTGGCAGACTCGGCTTCGACGAACTTAAGCGCCATAAAGCCCTCCAGAGAGTCGTCCTTGATATCCAGCCAAGGGCGAGGCAGTTTCGCTGCCATCGTGCCGGTGATCGTCGATGGGTACGATACATTGCGAAACCCCATAATGTCGTCGTCCTTGTCTTGCAGCCAAGACTTGAACAGCTCGGCCTGCTGCTCGATCGGGAAGTCGGGGTAATCAGTGTGCGATATCAGGTCGCGTATGTATTTGGCCTGAAAATCGATGGACTCGTGAGGGGTTTGAAGTTTTTCGTGCTCTTTCAGCCATTCATGCATGTCCTTCAGCCTTTCGTCGGCATCTGGAAGAGCATGCTTGCCCATAATAACGTCACGCACCAACCAGGCCTGTGCATCGAACATATTGAAGGTGAAATACTGGTCTTGCATGCCCAGGTAGATCAGCTTGGGGTTCGGTTGGAAGAACACACCTTTATAGAGGTTCTCGGGATAAAGACAGTTATGTGTCTGCAGGCGCAGTTCGTCGGGCAAAAACGGAAAGTGGAACAAATATCCGGTGCACATAATTACAGCGTCAAAGCTCTTGCTGCTGCCGTCGTCAAAATGGCCGACGTTACCTTCCAAATGCGTAAGCAAGGGACGCTCTTCGATACCTTCGGGCCAGTCGAAGCCCAAGGGGTCTCCACGGTGGCTCAGGGTGACCGACGCGGCACCGTACTTGTAACATTGCGTGCCGATGTCTTCGGCGGAATAGCTTCCGCCCACAAGCAACAGATCCTGGCCTTCGAATTCAAGCGCGTCACGAAAATCGTGAGCATGCAGAACGCGGCCGGGAAACTGCTCAAGGCCTTCGAAATAAGGCATATTGGGCGTAGAGAAATGGCCGGTTGCCACGACTACATAATCAAACTCTTCGGTTTCCTGGTCGCCGCTCTTGTGGTTCATGACCGTAACGGTGAACTTTTCGGTTTCTTCGTCGTACGTTACCCACCTGACCGGGCATTCGAGCCTTATGTAGTTAAAAATGGCCCGTTTGTCGAGGCGGCCCATGATGTAGTCTTTAAGAACCTCACGCGGCGGATATGAAGGAATCGGCCGGCCAAAATGCCTGTCGAAAGAATAATCGGCAAACTCCAGGCACTCTTTCGGTCCGTTCGACCACAGATACCGGTACATGCTGCCGTGCACGGGCTCGCCGTTTCGATCCAGCCCCGTGCGCCATGTGTAGTTCCACATGCCGGCGATATCGTTCTGCTTTTCATAACACACGATTTCGGGAAGGTCCTTCGCTCCGGCCCGGCGCGCAGCCTCGAATGCCCTTAACTGGGCCAGCCCGCTTGGGCCGGCGCCCAAAATTGCAATTCTCGTGTTTCGAGTCAAGACATACTCCTTGAAAGTCATTAAATGACGGATTTCTCCTCATGAACTTGCGTCGTGCGACCGTCAAAAGGCGTAGACGCTAAAATGCCACCGGCCCCATCATCGCGGGAGCCGGCGTTTGTTAACACAGCTGGTAAGTGTTCGTTGCCAAGCAGCCCGAACCTGTCAAGCACGAAACAGCCTCGCAGGCTGTTTCGTGGACGAGCCTAGCTTGCTTCGCGCATGGCGCGGCGACGCTCGTGCTCTTGCAGATAGCGTTTGCGCAGCCGAATGGATTTGGGAGTGACTTCAACCAGCTCATCGTCGGCGATGAATTCCACCGCGTACTCGAGCGTCAGACGAACCGGGGGCACCAGGTCGATATGCTCGTCCTTGCTGGTGGTGCGGATATTGGTGAGCTTCTTTTCCTTGATCGGGTTAACGACCAGGTCGTTGTCCCGGCTATGGATACCAATGATCATGCCTTCGTACAGCGCATCACCTGGGCTGACGAACATACGTCCGCGCTCTTGCAGCTTCCAAAGTGCGTAGGCCACAGCGGCGCCGTCGTCCTGGCTTATCAGCACGCCGTTTCGGCGTTCGCCCACCCCGCCTTCGCGCATGGGTGCATAATCGTCAAAAATATGACTCATCAGGCCGGTGCCGCGCGTCAGGGTCATGAACTCTCCCTGGAAGCCGATAAGACCGCGAGCCGGAATCCGGTATTCAAGCCGGGTGCGGCCGCGGCCATCAGATTGCATGTCCAGCAAATCGCCCTTGCGCCGGCCCAGTTCTTCCATCACTCCGCCCTGGTGGCCTTCTTCGATGTCGACAGTAAGCAGCTCAAAGGGTTCATGGCGCGCACCGTCGATTTCCTTGATCAATACCTGCGGGCGCGAAACAGCCAGCTCATAGCCCTCGCGGCGCATGTTTTCAAGCAGGATGGTCAAGTGCAACTCGCCGCGCCCGCGCACCTCGAAGACCATGTCGTCATCAGTGGGGTTCACGCGCAGCGCAACGTTGGATTTGAGCTCTCGCTCAAGCCGGTCGCGAAGCTGGCGGCTCGTGACGAACTTGCCCTCTCGGCCCGCCAAGGGCGAAGAGTTGACCATGAAGTTCATGGAAAGCGTGGGTTCGTCGATGCGCAGCATGGGCAGCGGGTCAGGGTGTGCCGGATCCATTACCGTGCATCCGATGCCGATGTCTTCAATACCGTTGATCAGCACGATATCGCCCGCCTGGGCTTCGTCGACCAATTCACGATCCAGACCGCTGAACTGCTGCACCTGGTTGATACGCCCCCTGAGGCTTTCTCCGCCCGGGCCGAACTGCACCATTACATCCTGGCCTGCACGAACCTTGCCGCGATTGACCCGGCCGATGCCGATCTTGCCAACATAGGTGCTGTAGTCGATGGAGATGATCTGTAGCTGCAAGGGTCCTTCGGCGTCGTCTTCCCGCTGCGGCACGTGCTTGAGCACGGCATCGAACAATGGACGCATGTCGCCGCTTCGCACGTCATCGGTCAGACCCGCGAAGCCGGACAGCCCCGACGCATAGATAATCGGGAAATCAAGCTGCTCTTCGGTGGCGCCCAGTTTATCGAACAGATCGAAGGTGGCGTTTATGACATAGTCGGGGCGGGCGCCCTGCCGGTCGATCTTGTTGACCACCACGATGGGCTTCAGTCCCAAGCCAAGCGCCTTGCGGGTAACAAAGCGAGTTTGGGGCATGGGGCCTTCAACGGCATCCACCAGCAGCAGCACGCCGTCGACCATAGACAGCACGCGCTCAACCTCTCCGCCGAAATCGGCGTGGCCGGGGGTGTCGATGATGTTGACGTGGGTGCCTTCGTATTCCACCGCGCAGTTCTTCGACAAAATCGTGATGCCGCGCTCTTTTTCGATGTCGCCCGAGTCCATTACCCGTTCGGACACCTGCTCGTTATCGCGGAAGGTGCCTGACTGGCGCAGCAACTGGTCCACCAGTGTGGTCTTGCCATGATCGACGTGAGCGATGATGGCTACATTGCGCAAGGCGCGTTTCATAGTTGATCCTTTGATTTGAAATTTTCCGGCCACAGACCATCGGGCAAGTCTTGGGGCGCTATCAGCACTGACTGGGGCTCGGGCATTGCCTGAAGCGTTTCCAGCGCCACGGCGTTCTCAAGGCGGAAAGGCCCGACCTCGGTTCGCCGCAAGGCGGACAGATGCGCGCCGCAACCCAGCGCCCGGCCGATGTCCTGGGCCAGGGTGCGAATATACGTCCCTTTGCTGCAATGCACCAAAATGCGCGCATCGCGGCCATTGAAATCCAGCAGCTCCAGACGATGTATCGTCACCGCGCGGGGCGGCCGTTCAAGCTCGATGCCTTGGCGGGCGTATTCGTAAAGCGGCTTTCCATCACGCTTCAAGGCGGAGTACATGGGGGGAACCTGCAGGATTTCTCCGCGAAAACCCTCCAGCGCCTGCTCGAAACGCGCTTGTGTAACGGGCTGCGCATCGGGCGGCTCTTGAAATACAATGTGACCGGTCAGGTCGCCCGAGTCGGTTTCCTCACCCAGGCGCACCGTGGCCTCATAGACTTTGTCGGCCTCGAGCATGGCTCCCGAAATCTTCGTGGCCCGGCCCAGGCAACAGACCAGCAAGCCCGTCGCAAATGGATCCAAGGTACCGGTGTGGCCGGCCTTGCGCGCATCCAGCGCACGTTTGGCCCTTTGAAGGGCATGGTTGCTGGACAAACCCTCAGGTTTGTCCAGCAATAAGACACCATCGAGCATCTGCCCGCGTCGGGAAGCCATCGTCTCGTCTCTCTTGTAAGCAGCAACGACAGCCCCGTCAGGAGCGCTCGTCGGGGTCTTCGGGCTCGGCGGGCTTGGCGGCGGAATAGCTTTGCGGCCGGTTGGCCTCGTCGATCAGACGCGATAGCTCGATGCCTCGCACCAAACGTTCGTCATGGACGAAACGCAAGGTGGGCACGGTATGGATATGCAGCATCTTGAACAGCAGCGAATGCAGCCATCCGGCCTTTTCGTTCAGGGCTGCCTCGGCCGCCTGGGGCTCGGCGCCCATGACGGTGAAATGCACTTTCGCGTGAGCGTAATCGGCGGACAGGTCCACACCGGTAAGCGTCACCAGGCCTGCGCGGGACACGTCGATCTCGCGCTGGATGAGGCCGGCCAGATCTTTCTGGATCTGGTCGGCCAACCGCGTATTGCGGCCCTGGTTCGGTCTGGATTTGTGACGGCCCATGCTTACAGCGCCCTTGCGAACTCTTTGATCTCGAAAATTTCGAGCTGGTCGCCGACCTCGATGTCGTTATTGCCCTTGAGGGTAATACCGCAATCGAAGCCCGACTTGACCTCTTTGACGTCATCCTTGAAGCGACGCAGGGAATCGATATGGCCGGTCCAGTGCACAACATGGTTGCGCAGCAAGCGAACCTGGGAATCGCGACGCACCACGCCATCGGTGACCATGCAGCCTGCGATGTTTCCGATGCGCGAAACGCTGTAGACCTCGCGGATTTCAACCATGCCGATGACTTCTTCGCGCTTCTCGGGCGCCAGCATGCCGGACATCGCGTTGCGCACGTCGTCGATCGCATCGTAAATGATGTTGTAGTAACGCAGATCAATGCCGTTATTGTCAGCCAGTTTCTTGGCGCTTTGCTCGGCACGGACGTTGAAACCGATGATGACCGCATGCGAAGCGATAGCCAGGTTGACGTCGCTTTCGGAAATACCGCCGACCGCCGCGTGCACCACTTGCACCCGAACCTCGTCGGTGGACAGCTTAAGCAACGACTGCACCAAAGCCTCTTGCGAGCCTTGGACATCGGTCTTGACGATGAGGGCCAGGGTTTGCGTACCTTCGCCGATGTTCTCGAACATGGACTCGAGCTTGGCCGCCTGCTGACGTGCCAGCTTGACGTCGCGGAACTTGCCCTGGCGGAACAAGGCGATTTCGCGGGCCTTGCGCTCGTCGGTCATGGCGATTACCTCGTCACCCGCAGCGGGCACCTCGGTAAGGCCCTGGATTTCAACCGGCGTGGCGGGCCCGGCGCTGGTAACCGGCTTGCCGTTCTCGTTCAGCATGGCGCGCACCCGACCGAAACTCGCGCCCGCCAGCATTGCGTCGCCGCGCGACAGCGTGCCGCTTTGCACCAGGATAGTGGCCACCGGCCCGCGCCCCTTGTCGAGGCGAGCCTCAATGACAATGCCCTTGGCGGGAGCATCGACCGGCGCTTTGAGCTCGAGCATCTCGGCCTGCAACAGCACGTTTTCGAGCAGTTCGTCGATACCCTGGCCGGTTTTGGCCGACACGGGCACGAACGGAACGTCGCCGCCGTACTCTTCAGGCACGACCTCTTCGGCGACGAGCTCTTGCTTGACACGCTCGGGGTTGGCCTCGGGCTTGTCGATCTTGTTGATTGCCACAACCAGGGGCACGCCGGCGGCCTTGGCATGATGGATGGCCTCTTTGGTCTGGGGCATCACGCCGTCATCGGACGCCACCACCAAAATGACGATGTCGGTCGCTTTGGCGCCGCGCGCCCGCATGGCGGTAAACGCCTCGTGGCCGGGAGTATCGAGGAAGGTAACCACACCCCGCTCGGTCTTGACGCTGTAGGCGCCGATGTGCTGCGTAATGCCGCCGGCTTCGCCGGAGGCAACCTTGGCGGTTCGGATATAGTCGAGCAGCGAGGTTTTACCGTGGTCGACGTGGCCCATGACAGTGACCACCGGAGCACGCGGCAAGGACTCGACCTCGACACCGTCGGTTTCAGCAACATCCAGGAAGGCTTCCGGGTCGTCGAGCTTGGCCGCGATGGCAATGTGTCCGAGCTCTTCGACCAGAATCATGGCCGTTTCCTGGTCGAGCACCTGGTTGATGGTGACCATCTGACCCAGCTTCATCAATTGCTTGATGACCTCGGCCGCCTTGACCGACATTTTATGGGCCAGATCGGCGACGCTGATGGTCTCGGGCACGTGGACTTCACGCGCGATGAACTCGACTACTTGCGGCTCTTTGCGCTCGACCTGCGAGTGCCTGTTACGGCCGCGTCCGCCCTTGCCGGATTTCCCGGAAGCACGCCAGCCATCGCGGCTGGGGCTGGCCGGCGCCGCATCAGCGCGCGGGGAAGGCTTCTTGCGGCCGCTGTCGTCGCTCCAGGCGGTGGAAATCTCGGAGCCCTTGACGGTTTTCTTGACCTCGCCCGCAGCCTTGCCGTCTTTCTTGGCGGCGCCTTTTCCAGCCGGCTTGTGCAGCGTACCTGACATATTGGAAGGCTCAGGCTCGGGCGCCTTGAGCACTTTTCGAGGACGGCTGAGCATCTGGCGCAACGCTGCAGCTTCGGCTTCGGCCGCTTTGCGCGCACGCTCGCGCTCTTCGTCGCGAGCTTGCTGGTCGGCGGCCTCGGCCGCCTCTAGTTCGGCAGGCGACTGCGTTACCGGCGCAGGCTCTGCTTTCTTGTCAGCAGCCTGTGCGGCGCTTGCCTTGGCCTGGGCCTTTGCAGCAACGGCGTCGGCCTCGGCAGGCGCTTCAGGAGCAACCGCTTCAGCCGGTTCGACGGGTTCAGCTGCGGGCGCTTCGGCTTCGCGATCGGCCTCGGGCTGGGCGGGCTCGGCTTCGGGCTCAGGCTCAGGCTCAGGCTCAGGCTGAGCTTTCGGGCTCTCGGCAGCGGGCTGCTGAGGCTCGTCGGCTTGCGACTTGGGAGCCTCTTGGGCGGGTTCGACAGCCTGCGGCTCGGCCGATTCGCTTGCGGGAGCAGCAGAAGGCGCGGCAGCCTGGGGCTCGGGGGCGGCCTGCTCGACCTTGCTCTGGACGTCTTGCGCTTCGGCTGACTCTGCACTGCTTGCCTCCGCTTTGGCATCGGCTTCGGCTTTTGCAGCGGCTTCAGTCTTGGCAGCAGCTTCGGCCTTGGCTGCCTCAGCCATAAGCTCGCTCGGGTCGCGCCTGACAAATACGCGTTTCTTGCGTACCTCGACAGGAATGGTGCGCGAGCGCCCAGAGCTGTCGGCCTGACGGATTTCGGAGGTTTGGCGGCGGGTGAGCGTGATCTTCTGTCCCTCGGAGGCGCCATGGGCCCGCCGTAGAGACTCGAGCAGCTTCGCCTTGTCTGCGTCGGTGACACCATCGTCAACCGACTGAAGTTCAACGCCGGCGGCACGCAACTGCTCTAGCAGCACGTTGGCAGGCATTTTCAGCTCGACTGCGAACTGGGCGACGGTGTTACTCGACATTCGACTCTCTCTTACTTGCAACTACGTTTTCAATGAATATAGGGTTCAGTCCGACATGATTGCACTCATGTTTCGTCGCTGAACCAATGGGCGCGCGCCTTCATGATGAGGGCGCTGGCCGCTTCTTCGTCCAACTGGGTGATTTCGGACAATTCGTCCGTGGCCAGTTCGGCCAAGTCGTCCAGCGTGTAGACGTCGTGCTCGCCAAGCTTGACGGCAAGCTCGGGCGTCATGCCTTCGAGCTCGAGCACTGCGGGATCGACCTTTTGCACCTGCTCTTCCTGGGCAATGGCCTCGGTCAGCAGGGCGTTGCGCGCACGCAAGCGCAACTCGTTGACGGTATCCTCGTCGAAGGATTCGATTTCGAGCAGCTCTTGGATGGGAACGTAGGCGATTTCCTCGAGCCCCGTGAAACCCTCATCGATGAGGATGTCGGCGACTTCTTCATCGACGTCTAGGCGGGTAATGAAGGCCTGACGAAGCTCTGTGCGCTCTTCGTCCTGGCGATTCTGGCTTTCTTCGGGCGTCATGATATTGATCTGCCAGCCCGTCAGTTCGGAAGCCAGACGCACGTTTTGCCCCCGCGCGCCGATGGCCTTGGGAAGGTTCTCGGCATCGACCACGACGTCCATGGCGTGACGGTCTTCGTCGACCACAATGGATTCGACATGGGCCGGCGCCAACGCACCGATGACGAATTCGGCAGGGTCGTCGGACCACAACACGATGTCTACTTGTTCACCGCCCAATTCGTTGCGCACTGCGGTGACGCGCGAACCGCGCATACCCACGCAAGTGCCGATGGGATCGATGCGTTTGTCATAGGCGACAACAGCTATTTTGGCACGCACGCCGGGATCGCGCGCGGCCGCCTTGATTTCGAGCAGGCCCTGCTCGATCTCGGGCACCTCGTTGTCAAACAACTGGCGGATGAACTCAGGCGCGTTGCGCGACAAGATAACCTGCTGCCCACGCGCCGTGTGATCAACCTTGTGCACCCAGGCGCGGATGCGATCACCCACGCGGATGTTTTCCTTGGGAATCATTTCGGTGCGGGGCAAACGCGCCTCGATCTTGCCGGTTTCGATAATGGCGTCGCCTTTGTCCATGCGCTTGACCGAGCCGGACACAATGGTTTCGCCCCGTTCGAGGAAATCATTGAGCACCTGCTCGCGCTCGGCGTCGCGAATGCGCTGCAAAATAGCCTGTTTGGCCGCTTGGGCGCCAATGCGACCGAACTCTTCAGGCTCGAGGGGCTCTTCGATGTACTCGCCCACCTCGATACCCGGCACAAGCTCTTGAGCCTCGGAATAAAGCTCTTGCTGGTCGGGCTCTTGCAAGCCGGCGTCATCGGGCACCACCAGCCAACGCCGAAAGCCCTCGTGGGCTCCGGTTTCGCGATCGATGGACACGCGGACATCGGCGTCTTCCTTGAAGCGTTTTTTCATGGCGGACGCCAATGCGTTTTCCAGCGCACCGAATACCACTTCGCGCGCTACGTTTTTTTCACGCGCGAGGGCGTCAACCAATAGAAGAATTTCGCGACTCATCGCTTTTTACCCTTGAAGTCAAGAACGGGATCCAATTTGGCACGATCAACATCATCGAAGACGAAGCTCAAGACCTTGGCTTCGTCGGATTTTCCTTCGGGCTCGAGCTCGAGTTCGAAGGAAGCACCTGCAGCCGCGCCGGTCTCGCCGGCATTGTCGCGAGCATGCAATATGCCCGAGAACACCTTACGGCTATCGATAGCCTGGCGCAGCCGTATTTCGACACGCTGCCCCGCAAAGCGATGAAAATCGGCCATGTTTTTAAGAGGGCGATCAACGCCCGGCGAACCGACTTCGAGACGCTTATAGTCGATGTCTTCGACCTCGTACACACGCGACAACTGCTTCGAGACCTGCTCGCAATCTTCTATGCGCACTCCGCCATCACGGTCAATAGTGACGCGCAGCAACCCCAATGGGGCGCGTTCGACATCGACAAGCTCGACATCCATACCTGCAATGGCCTGTTGTGTCAGTGCGAATAGATCTGCCATAAACTCAAAAAAAAAGGGCTGTCATTCAGCCCATATTGTTGCGCCATCAATGCCTTGCCATGATACCGGCCAGGCGTCGGGCGCACTAGAAAATGTGCCGCTATATTTCAGTGCTGTCAAACGACCCTTTGCCCAAAGGCCTTGCGCTGCAAGCCTACTGTCGCAAACACATATAGCTGTAAAGCCCTACATTCTAACAGAATTAGGCAAAAGATCGTGATTTATCTAGGCCTTACCTTGAAAAGGGCGCGATAAAGGTGCGCGGGCCGCGTGCTTATTGCCAGCCGGCCCGAACAGCCGGTGTTTTAACGCCCTCGACCGCCAATTATTCCGAGCCTGGATTCATGCGCCGACGCGCCGCGTGGCTGCCAATCGTCGCCACGCGCCGAGGCTCCCTTGCTCGCCTGGCCTCGGCTGGAAGGCTTGGCGTCGCCCTGGCGTCCAGTCGCTTTATTTGGCTGGCCCTTGCCTTTACGCGGCGTGCGGCGTTTTTCCGCCGCCGCCTCAGGGCCTTGGCCCGCAGGCTTGGTTCCGTGAGGGGGCTTTCGCCGCCCTTGCTTTTTGGGCTTGTTGACGCCGGCTTCAGGGTGGCCATTAGGCAGGCCACCGCTAAACATCAAGCCTGTGCCATAGGGGTCGGATGGGAACGTCTGGTTTGGGGCGGCGCCGCTTTTTGCCGGACGGCCGCCCGACAGCTTGCCCCGTCGACTAATCTTCGCGCCGTTCAAGCCATTACGCTCCATCGTGCCGTAACCCGGAGGCAGGGCATTCTCGTTCGAGACGGGCTGGCGAGGCTTGCGGCTTCGCCGCGGATCGCCGTCTTCGCCATCAGCGCTGATCAAGCCCAATTGAACCATCAGGGCGGTTACCAAAGAGGCGTCGAGCTCTTCCCAGCGCCCCCGGCGCAGGTTGCGTGGCAACACGACCTCGCCAAAACGGGTGCGAATCAGGCGGCTGACGGTAACTCCAGCCGCCTCGAACATACGCCGCACCTCGCGATTACGCCCCTCTTGCAACGTGGCCCTATACCAGCGGTTGCTGCCTTCGCCGCCCAGGTATTCGAGCACGCCAAACTTGGCCTCGCCGTCTTCGAGCTGCATGCCCTCGACCAGGCGCGTTTGTTGTTCTGGTGCGAGCTCGCCCAGGACCCTGACGGCATACTCACGCTCGGCGCCGTAACGCGGGTGCATGAGGCGATTGGCCAAGTCGCCGGAGGTGGTCAGGATGAGCAGCCCTTCGGTATTAAGATCAAGCCGGCCCACGGACAGCCACTTGCCAATTTTCATCTTGGGCAGGCGCGCGAATACCGTGGCTCGCCCGCCGGGATCGTCGTGACTGACGATTTCACCAGCCGGCTTGTGATATAGGATGACGCGCGGCGGCTTGGAGGAATTAGGCCTGGCGATGAGGCGGCCGTTGACCCTTACTTGGTCTTGTGCGCCCACTCGCTGGCCGATGTGAGCCGGCTCGCCATTGACGGATACCCGGCCGGCCACGATGAGCTCTTCCATTTCGCGGCGTGAACCGACACCCGCATCAGCCAGCACCTTATGCAATTTGGGCATGACGGCCTCGCTGCTAAGGAATTTGCCCAGCCGTTGTTCCATCTTGGCTTCTTTATCCAGATAAGCCAACGCCTTGTCGGCTTCTTTCTCTGCACCTGCCTTGGAGGCCCCACGCGTACGCGCCGGCCGCGCGCCCGGGCTCGCCTCTTGGGGCGCCGCCTCGGCGGCAGGCTGCTCGGCCGAGGCCTCTGCGGCATCGCCACGGCGGCGCCGGAAAGGCGTGCGCAGCTTGCGCCCTCTTCCACGGGCTGCGCCGGGCTTTCCGTCGTGGCCGCTTGTGCCAGTTTCAGTGTCTTGCTTTGCCAGCGACTCTTTATCTGTCGCTGCTGGTTGTTCTGCTTGATTCATATTGTTAGAAATACTCCGTGTCAATCTTTGTCGTCATGTTCTTGCAGGACCGATACGCGGCCCAATGCCTCGTCCTGAGTGTCATCGTCTGCAACGGCCGGCTCCATAGCAGGTTCAACCGCTGGCGCCTCGGCCATGTCATCACCTGAGGCAGCATGTCCGTCGTCGGCGGCTTCGCTTACGGCTTCATCGTCGGGTGGGGCTGCGGGAACGGAAACCTCTTCGAAGTTCAGCCCCGCCAATGCCGCAACGCCGTCCTGGGTTTCGAGCTGCGGCAGCTCGTCAAGGGCCTTCAGGCCAAGGTCGTCAAGAAACTGTGCGGTGGTGCCCAACAGCGCGGGCCGGCCGGGCGCATCGCGGTGCCCGAGCACCTCGATCCAGCCCCGCTCTTCGAGCGTCCTGACGATTTGAGAGGAAACCGTGACCCCTCGTATATCTTCGATATCGCCACGCGTAACAGGTTGGCGCCAGGCAATAATGGCCAAGGTCTCTAGAACGGCACGAGAGTAGCGCGGCGGCCTCTCGGGATTGAGACGCTCGAGGTAACGCTGCATCTCGGCCCTGCTTTGGAACCTCCATCCGCTGGACAGCTGTACCAATTCGAGACCTTTATCCGCCCACGCCTCGCGCAAGCCTTCAAGATACGTCTGCAGTTCGCTGCCTTTGGGGCCGCCTTCACCAAAAAGCCTGCCTAGCTGCTCGATCGACAAGGGCTCGTCGGCACATAGTAAAGCGGCTTCAAGAATGCGTGTTATCTGTGTTTCTGTCATCAATTGGCAGGTAGCTTGGCTACCCTATTTGCATGAAGGGAAAAAGTGCGTTAATATTTCATCTTCCAGACGCGGGGTGGAGCAGTCTGGCAGCTCGTCGGGCTCATAACCCGAAGGTCGTAGGTTCAAATCCTGCCCCCGCAACCAGCTTTCAGATGGGCCAAGCGCCAAGGTGCTTGGCCCATTTTTGTTTTGGCAGTTTTTTTGGCCAGCTCTTTACCCAAGGCTTTGGAAAAACCCGCCACAACATGGACAAGCCCCTGCGCGGCCCGCAGAACCCCGGTAAGCAGCAAACGACCACGCCGTAGCAAACCACCCTGTTGAAACTGGGCGGTACACCTATGGGATTCACAGCGTATTAAAACCATATATGCCAAACAGCCAAGAACTTTCAGCCTAGAACTTTGCGTACTGCCTTTGCCGGCGCCAACGGACAAGCGATTTTTGAACGATGCGCCGTTGTTGCGGCGCCAAGCGGCGCAAGGGACACACGTGTGGTCGCGGAACTTGCCCGGGCCTGCAAAGCAAAATACGAATATGTGTTCAGTACTGCCCTGGCTGATTCGAATTGGAATTCGAAGCCGGGCATCAATTATTTTTGAATTTGCTTAAAACAACCCGCCTGGAACACCAGTTGGCACTAGTGGATACATCGAGAACGAGTTGGGGGTCGAAAAAGAATCGCACACTGGCGAACGGCATAGACTGCCTTGACTAATAAGCCGACCAAAAAAATATTAGCGATATTTTTCCTTATTACACCACCGCACTGCACATATTGCAATGGTTGCACCGCTATCCGCATACCATTTTTACAACGGTGCGCTACATCGGCACACCGGTTTCGATGCCTTCTTCGGCCAAAATATCGCGCAGAAGCGATTCGAATTCGGGCGCCTTGCTTCCGCTTACAATAAAAACCAATGCCGCTTGCGGGGCTTGAGCGGCGTCTGGCCCAGTATGCGCCAGCGGCTCGACCGGATAAAGCTGCCTGTGCACCCCATGCACGGCGCTGAGCCCGTCTTCGTGCATAAAGCGCAGCAGACCCTTAAGCCGCAATAGGTCGATGCCTGGCAATTCGTGGATGCGACCCATGGCTCGACTGAACGCAGCGTGCGAGACCTCTCCGCCTACAAGCAGGGTAACCACATGAACAGCGTCGTGAGCGAAGCGCCGCGCCTTGAGCGTACCATTCGAAAGCAAGCCTGCAACCTGCCCGGCATCACGCACTATGGTTTGGTTAACGGTAGCCGCCGCCAATAGCTCGGTAAGGGCAGGCAAGTTTTGTTGATCGAATATCTGCACCCGGGAGTTGACCGTACCCAGGGCATCTACAAGCGCCTCGCGGTCGGCCGCTGATGTCAGGTCGGCCTTGCTAAGCACAACCACGTCGGCCTGGACGGCCTGCTGCAAAGCCTGAGGATAATCCGTCAACTGACGCAAGCCGTGCGTGCAATCGGCAACGGTGATGCAGCCCGCATAGACATAGCGGTCGCGAAGAAACCCCTCGTATTTCAGGGTGTGCATCACGGCGGCCGGATCGGCAAGCCCCGTGGTTTCGATGACGATACGTGAAAAAGGCGGGATGGACTTATGCAGGGCCGCAAGAAACAGCTCGCGCAAGGCTTCGACCAAGTCGCCCCGGACGCTGCAGCACACGCAACCGGATTCAAGCAAGATAACGTTGTCGCTAATGTGCCTGACACGCTCGTGATCGATGCCGACAGAACCCACTTCGTTGACCAGCAAGGCGGTGCGGCGCACTTCGTCGGCATCCGCCCGGTCTGGCGCCAACATTCGATTAAGCAGCGTGGTCTTGCCGCTACCCAGGAAACCCGTGACCACCGTGACTGGAATCCTATTGCTCATTGCTCGCCCCTCCGCCGGAAAATCACTACACTTTGAATAATCGATTCATACCTTCAAGCTTCTGGTAACCGCCTTGTCCGAACATTTTGCATTGGTAGAACATATCAGCGATATTAACGCCGAACATTGGAACAGTCTGGCCCAAGGCCATCCTTTGTTGCGGCATGAGTTTTTTCTGGCGCTTCAAGAAACAGGATGCGCGGCCGCTCAAACAGGATGGTCGCCGCATTTCCTGGCGCTGTACCGTGACGGCGGCTTGGCTGCAGCCATGCCTTTGTACCTGAAGTACCACTCACGCGGTGAATATGTGTTTGACATGGCTTGGGCGCGCGCCTTTGCCGAGCACGGCCTGCACTATTACCCGAAGCTCTTGTCTGCCGTACCGTTCTCGCCCGTTCCCGGCCCCAGACTTCTGGCCAATCACCATCGTGATCGCGTCTTGCTTGCACGGCAAGCTATCGCGCTTGCGGAACAAAATGAGCTTTCGTCCCTGCATGTCCTGTTTCCATCCGAATGCGACATGACCGCGCTCAAAGAGGCGGGCTTCATGTTTCGCGAAAGCATACAGTTTCATTGGCACAACGAAGGCTATCGCGACCTCGACGACTTCTTGTCCCGCCTCAATCAAAAAAACCGCAAGAAGCTCAAGCAGGACAAGAAAAAATCATTGCAGGCGGGGCTGCGGTTTCAATGGCTCGTGGGCCGCGACATAGACGATGCCGCCCTCGATTTTTTCTACCACTGCTACGAACGCACCTATTTCGAGCACGGCAACCCGCCCTATCTGAACAAACCGTTCTTCGAGCAACTGGCCGCTGGCATGCCCGAGAACCTGGTTATCGTAATGGCAAGCTCGGGCAGCACCCCCATCGCCTGCGCCTTGAACATTCAAAGCGAAGATACGCTTTACGGTCGCTACTGGGGCGCCACGCAATTCATCTCAGGTCTTCATTTTGAAACCTGCTACATGCAAGCCATCGAGTATTGCATCGCCAAGGGGCTCAAGCGCTTTGAGGGCGGCGCACAAGGCGAACATAAGCTGTCGCGGGGCATGTTGCCGGTGCGTACTTATTCGGCCCATTGGATACGCGACGCGCGGTATGCCCAGGCCATTGCCGATTTTCTGGAACGAGAAACCGCCGCGGTTGACGGCTATGCCGACGCTTTGCACGACCACAGCCCATACAAGGCAGTAGCTCGGGCTTCAATGGAAACTGATTGACCCACACCTTATTTTTTGTTGTCGTCGTCGGTTGAGCCGGGTGTTGAAAACGGAAACACATTGAACATCGAGCGCGTCTGACCCTGCATCTGGTCTTGCATTTGAACGAACAGGTTCTTGCTCTGGTCAATGTAGTTGTTCATCATGTTTTGCAGTATCGGCGTCTGGACATTCATGAACTGGCTCCAGGCCTCGGGGCCGAACTGCGTGCCATACACGCCCGGCGACTGCTCGGCCACACGTTCCTGGATCTCCATGAAGGCCTGGATGTTCTTGTCAAGGAAGGAACCCATCACTCCTTGCATCGAGTGGCCGTAGAAACGAATGATCTGGCGCAAGGCCATGGACGAGAAGATCGGCATTCCGCCACTTTCTTCTTCGAGGATGATCTGCAATAGGATGCTGCGCGTCAGGTCGTCGGAAGACTTGGCGTCGATTACCTGGAACTCTTCGTTCTCGAGCACCAATTGCTTGACGTCGGCCAGCGTGATGTAGGCGCTGGTGCGCGTGTCGTATAGCCGACGGTTAGGATATTTTTTTATCAGTCGTGGCGAGTTTGCCTTTTGAGATTGCGTCATGTCGGTGTGGTCGAGTACGAAGAAAAAAACAGCGTTGAAGAAAGCGCCGCGCTACTAGAGCGCGGCCTGTGGTTTTTTAAATGGCATCGACTATCAAATGACTTGATATCAGCCTCAACCCATGTGCAGACCGCCATTCAGCGAGAAATCGGCGCCAGTGGCAAAGCCCGACTCGTCGGATGCCAGCCAAGCCACCATCGAACCGATCTCGTCTGGGGTGCCAAGACGCTTGACCGGAATGGTGCTGACGATCTTCTCGAGCACATCGGGTCGTATGGCCCTGACCATATCTGTGCCGATATAACCCGGGGAAATCGTATTGACCGTGATGCCTTTGCTGGCGACCTCTTGGGCAAGCGCCATGGTGAACCCATGAATACCCGCCTTTGCCGTAGAGTAATTGGTTTGGCCGAACTGCCCCTTCTGGCCGTTGACCGAACTGATATTGATGATGCGTCCCCACTGATTTTCTATCATACCCTCAATGACCTGTTTGGTAACGTTGAACAGACTGTTGAGGTTGGTGTCCATGACCGCGCGCCAGTCTTCGCGGCTCATTTTGCGGAACAGGCCATCACGGGTGATGCCCGCGTTATTGACCAGCACGGCCACGGGCCCATGTTCGGCTGTGACCTTTTCGAATGCGGCGGTAGTGGAATCCCAGTCGGATACGTTACCCACGGAAGCGTGGAATTTATAACCGAGCGCAGCTTGTTCGCTGAGCCACTGCTGATAATCGCGACTTGGACCGCAACCCGCCACGACCGTATACCCCTCTTTTGCCAGGCGCTGGCAAATGGAAGTTCCGATGCCGCCCATGCCCCCTGTGACGTAAGCCAGTTTACCGCTCATGTGCTTCTCCTTCTTGCGAACATTTCTGTTGCCGCGTATGCGGCTCTTCCCTTACTGGGATCGTACTTTGACATAACGCCCTGGCGCCGGCTCGAGCGGCGCGTAGCGGGCGTTACCAAATTTTCGGATCGCCTTTTTACGGGCTCCTGATTGTTCTGCAAGCCACTGGGACCAATCGGGCCACCAGCTTCCAGGATGTTCGGTGGTTTGTTCATGCCAGGCTTCGGGATCACCTGGCATATCGGAATGGGGGACCACCCCTGAAGCCGCCCAATAGCAGCGCCGCCCCTGAGAAGGGGGGTTGATGACCCCCGCGATGTGGCCGGACGCCCCCAGCACGAAACGCATGGGCCCGCGCAGCAGCGCGGTGCTTGCGTAAGCCGCGCGCCACGGCACGATATGGTCGTCGCGCGAACCGTATAGATAAGCCGGCATGGACAAGGTGCCCAGATCGAGCGAATGGCCGTCAATTTTGATCTCGCCAGGCTCCTGAATACGGTTCTCGAGATAGGCGTTGCGAAAATACCAAGTAAAGAACGGGCCGGGCAAGTTGGTGCCGTCGGCATTCCAGAACAGCAGGTCGAAGGCCGGCGGCGCCTCGCCTTTCAGGTAGTTGCCGACGACATAGTTCCAGACCAGCTCGTTGGGACGCAGATAGGAAAACGTGGTGGCAAGCTCGCGCGCCGACATCAGCCCGCCATTTCCGAGCTGGCGCTCGCGCGTTTGGGCGTGAAGCTCGTCGACGAATACGTCGAGCACGCCGGTATCGTGAAAATCGAGCAGGGTTGTAAGCAAGGTAAGCGACGCGACTGGACCATCGCCTTGCGCCTTGGCCAGGGCCAGCGCAGAGGCAAGCAAGGTACCGCCTACGCAAAAGCCCAGCGCGTTGATCTGCTTCTGGCGCGTGATGCTTCGCACAGCCTCGATGGCCTCGAGTACCCCTTCTTGAAGATAGTCGGCCCAGGTGGCGGTATCGATGCCGTCATCGTCAGACACCTGGGGGTTGCGCCAGGAAACCAGGAACACGGTAAAGCCCTGTTCGACCGCGTAACGGACAAAAGAGTTGTGCGGCTGAAGATCAAGTATGTAGAACTTGTTGATGCAGGGTGGAACCATCAGCAAGGGGCGCTGATACACCGTGGGCGTAAGCGGCGCGTACTGGATCAGCTGCATCAGCCGATTTTCGTAAATGACCTGCCCCTCGGTAGTGGCCAGGTCGACACCCACATCGAAACGGCTTTCGTCGGTTTGCGTGATACGCCCTTTTTGGATGTCGGCCAGCAAGTTAAGCAAGCCGACACGCAGAGACTCTCCGTTGCTTTCGCGCATGCGCTGCTGGGCGTCGGGGTTGGTCGCCAGGAAGTTGGCGGGCGACATCGCCTCGACCCACTGCATGCAGCTGAAGCGTAGCCGGTCACGCGCGCGCTGGGGCAATTGCACCGCGTCGGCCATTTGCTGAATGGCCTTGCCCGAAAGCAGATAGGCGTGAGCCATGAAGAGGTTGGCTGGATTTGAAGCCCAAGCGTCGCTTTTGAAACGCCGATCGGCCGGAGGCGTGAGAGTGCCCTGTTGGGCTTGCGAAAGCATGTCGGCCCATCCTTTGGAGAACTCTGCCTGGATGCCGGCCAGCTTGTCGGGGGAGACGCTGACCGGAACGGGCCATTCAGGTGAAGATGGGGCGCGCATCATGCAATCCTACATAAAACTCTTAGCTGGAATGGTGTCTTGCAACCAAGTCAGTGTCAATCAGGGTAAGTCGCTAGAGCCCGTCAACACTTGATTAGCGCAAATATACGCTAGGGAGCCGCCGGCCGATTCCCCAGGGTCAAGCGGCGCAGTCCAACCAGGCCAACGTCGCCATCCGACCCGTCATTCCGTCTCGGCGATACGAGTAAAAAAAATCGGGACGCGCATGCGTGCAAAGCCCGCAGGTCTCTACCTGGCCGACACCCGCTCGGCCAAGGCGGTGGGAGGCAATGCCGGCAAGGTCGGCCTGCCATCGCTGCGGCCGTCCCGGCGTAAAGCAGGACGCCGTCCGGGCATCCTGATCGATGAAGACCTGGCGCACGTCGTCGCCAACCTCGAACGCAGCCTGCCCGATGGCCGGGCCTATCCATGCCCGCCACGATGAACCGGCCGGGGCACGCCGACGCAGGGTCGCCAGCGTGTTCTCGAGTACGCCTGCAGCCAGTCCGCGCCAGCCGGCGTGGGCCAACCCCACCACCTTGGCACGTTCATCGGAAAGCAACACAGGCAGGCAGTCTGCGGTCATGATGCACAACACACGGCCCGGCACAGAACTAACGACGGCGTCCGCCTTCGGATGCGTGACCGTGGACGGCCGGCCGCCCTCTTCCATCCGGCCCAGTCCAGCCGCTCCGACGGGCGGGAATTTATCCGCGTCGACGACCTCGACGCCGTGCACCTGACTGAGCCATAACGGAGCCGTCGGCAACGTGGCCACCAGTCGATCGCGATTAGCTTGCACCGCCAAAGGGTCATCACCCACATGGTCGCCAAGATTAAAGGTGTCGTAGGGCGCGGCACTGGCTCCTGTTGCGCCGTCCGCTGTTTCCGGCCACGCCGCCGCCGACCCAGGCCGCATGCGCAAAGTGCAAAAATACCGCAGGCCCGGCCACGGGCTGCCCGTCACGACCGGCAGGCCCTGCCAGCTCATGACTCCCATGCCACCTCCTGGAGAACTTTATTAAAGTCGGGCGGCGGCGGCGCCTCGAAAGACAGAAGGCGATTGGACCCCGGTTCATCAAAGCTCAGGCCGCGAGCATGCAGCATCTGCCGCTGCATGACCTCCAATGTTTTTCCGCCATAGAGCACATCGGCAACCAGGGGGTGCCCGATACTTGCCATGTGCACCCGAATCTGATGCGTACGGCCCGTCTCGAGTCTGCAGATCACCTCGGTAACGGCGCCTCCGGGATCAAGGCGGCCGGCGCGCTGTGGCTCGTAGTGCGTAATGGCTTGCTTGGGCGCAATGGGGCGATCGGTCGACATGCGCACCGGCACCCGCACATCGCGGCCAATGGCCGCGTCGACTGTGCCTCCGGCGACCAGCCTGCCGTGCACCAGGGCAATGTACTCTCGGCTGACTGTACGCGCCTGCAACTGCCTGACCAGATGAGTCTGAGCCTGTTCATTGCGAGCCACGACAAGCAAGCCCGAAGTATCCTTGTCGAGACGATGGACGATGCCCGCACGCGCGACCTGGGCAAGCTCTGGAAACCGATGCAGCAAGCCGTTGAGCAAGGTGCCCGTCCAGTTGCCCGCGCCCGGATGTGTCACCAGCCCAGCCGGCTTGAAAACAACGATCCAGTTCTCGCCCTGGCCGACAACGCCGAACTCGACCGGCTCGGGCGAAAAGGCCATGGCATCGGGTGGAGGTTGGCGCCATACAGTAAGCTCGTCTCCCGGCCCGACGATTTGTTTGACGCGCCCCGCCACGCCATTGACCAATACGTGCCCACCTTCGATCCAGCCTTGTAAACGGCTGCGGGAATGTTCGGGGATCAGTCGGGCGAGAACCTTGTCCAAACGCTCGGGCCGTGCATCCCAGGGTTGCCGAAAACTCTGCGGCCCGGGCGCGGTTAAACTATCTTGATCGATATTTGTGTCAGGCATGGCGACAAATCATATAATCTGCCTGCATGCTAACACCAAGGACTCATTTGTGACTCGCTCCGACCCCCAACCATTGCGCTTTTCCAGTCTCAAAAACTGGGCGCGCACCCTCGGCGCCCTGGCCATCGTTCTTGCCGCCGCCGGCTGCGGTTCTTTCAAGGGCGACGTTGACCCGACCGCCGGATGGAGCGCAGAACGCCTGTACGAAAGTGCGCGCACCGAGATAAGCGATGGCAACTGGAACGACGCCCGTACGCGGCTCGAAGCCGTTGAAGCACGCTATCCGTTTGGCGGCTACGCCCAGCAAGCCTTAATGGACCTTGCCTACGTCAACTGGAAAGACGACGAACCCGAGCAGGCGCTGGCGGCAATCGATCGGTTCCAGCAGCAATATCCCAACCACGCCGGCACCGACTACATGTTGTACCTGAAGGGGTTGATCACCTTCACGCCGCCCAGTGCTGTGTTTTCGCGCATTACGCGCCAAGACCCCAGCGAACGTGACCCTAAAGGCCTGCGCGAATCATACGAGGCGTTCAACGAGCTTATTACCCGCTACCCCGACAGCCGATACACTGAAGATGCCCGCAAGCGCGTAGCGTGGCTGGTGACTACGCTGGCCCAAAACGAAGTTCACGTGGCCCAGTATTACTACGAGCGCAAGGCCTACCTGGCAGCGGCCAACCGGGCGCAAACCGTAGTCACTGATTTTCAAGGTGTGCCCGTGGCCGAAAAAGCTTTGTACATCATGTATTTGTCGTACGACAAGCTCAATATGCCCGACCTGCGCGACGACGCCAAACGGGTACTCGACGAGAACTTTCCCGACACCAAGTATTACGAGCAAGGCCTGGACGAACCGGTCAACGCCTGGAATCCGATGAACTGGTTCTAACGTAACGATATTGTTGTTGCCGGCTTGAGCGGCGCCGTTCTTTGTTCTTGAGCGGCGCCGTTTTGTTTTCTTGCTTGGCTATTATTGGAGTTCTTGCGGGGCCGTTACTGAGTTCTTTAGCCGCCGCTGGAAGGGAAATAAGCCTGGGCCGGGCGGTCGGGCGGTTTGCGGCAGCGCCCTCCAACGTCCGGCCCAGGCTTATTTCCCTTCCAGCGGCTCAGGTTAGCGTAACTGCGTAGGTCGGCGTACTTCTGCCGGTCATTGTCAGCCGTTGCTGCAAGCCGTTGTGGTGGATGGTGTTTTATCCGGGCGTTGGAGGGCGCTGCCGCAAACCGCCCGACCGCCCGGGTAAAACACCATCCACCACAACGGCGCTTAAAGACCCAAACTCAAACTAGCCCAAATTCAACCAAAGCCAAATACGAACTCGACCAAACACAACTTTGGCCAGATACGCACTTGACGAGACCCAATCTTGACCAAACACAATCGCGACCAAACACGCAATCCCACAGCTACGCTATCGATCAAGCAACAGCGGGCCCGCCCTTTGCCAACGCTGATATAACAGTCAGTCAATCAGGCTTACGAGCCCCATAAAAAGCCAGCGCCTGCTCAGGATCGCGGGTACGCGCAAAAGGCGGCAGCCCTCGCCACAATAGCCGCCCGTAGGGCTTGTCGACCAGGCGCGTGTCGCCCACCATCAGTACTCCCCAATCGCTTTCCGAACGTATCAGGCGGCCCGCGCCCTGCTTTAGCGCAATGGCCGCTTCGGGCACCTGGTATTCCATGAACGGGTTTCCGCCGCTGCTGCGGCATTGATTCAAGCGTGCCTCCAGCACAGGGTCGTCAGGCGGCGCAAACGGCAGCTTGTCGATGGCGACCAGTGTCAAGGCGTCGCCCGGCACGTCGATGCCTTCCCAGAAACTGGCGCTGCCCACCAGCACCGCGTTTTGTCCTGCGCGGAAACGTTCGAGCAAAGCGCGTCGCGAACTGTCGCCCTGCTTCAGCAACAGCCGTTCAATGCCGCGATCTTCGAATTGCTCTTCGAGCAGTTCGGCGATCCGGTCGACCGCCCGAAGCGTGGTGCACAAAACCAGAACACCGCCCGGCGCCACTTCAATCAGCGGCGCCAGCACCTCGACAAATCTCTGGTTGAAGTTCGGATGACTGGGCAGCGGCAAATTCTGTGGAACAAGCAGCAAGCCCTGGGTGGAATAATCGAAGGAAGACTCCCAGCGCAGCGTCTGGGCGTCCCACAGCCCCAATTGGCGCTGGAAGTGCCCGAAATCCCCATGCACAGACAGTGTGGCCGAGGTCATGATCCAGGTCTGTTCGGGCCGCCGGTAGCGCGAGAAAATTCGCGCCACGGACAAAGGGGCGCTGTGCAAACGCATGTGATGAGTGCCCGCTTCGACCCAGCGAACGGAGGCCTCGTCCTCGTCGGATCGCTCTAGCGCGTTGTGCCCTTGCCGGTCGGGCTGGCTCCATTGAAACAGCCGCGCACGCAACTCGAGGCAGGAATTGGCGGCAGCCGCCAGATCGGGATGTTTGTCGGAAACCGCTTTCAATAGTTCCGAGGCTCGATCCATGGCTGCTAGCAAATCAGCCAGCGCTGCGTCGAACTCGTCCGCGTTGGGTAGGGCATCGAAGGTGGCCTTGCGCCCTGGCAGCTTGTCGAGCGCGGCGGTGGACAGGCGCAAGGCGCGCGCTGCCTGCTCGACCGCCTTGCCGGCCTCGCTCCAGTTTGTTGCTTCGCGCGCTTGCGCCAGGCCCGTCGCCTCGATTACACGTGCCAGATCGAGCAATTGATGCGACGACACGCTGACACCCAGGAAGCGAGTGGCGATGTCGGGCAGCTGGTGCGCCTCGTCGAAAACCACCATGTCCACTGAGGGCAAGAGGTCGGTGATGCCCTCTTCACGCAAGGCCAGGTCGGCCATGAACAAGGCGTGGTTCACCACCACCAGATCAGCGTCCTGGGCTTGGCGGCGCGCCTTGAGCACGAAACAATCGCGCACATGAGGGCACTCCTGGCCCAGGCAGTTCTCGCGCGTCGACGTGACCCGATTCCAGATATCCGCATCTTCCGGCACCTCGGACAGCTCAGCGCGGTCGCCGCTGCGTGTATTCTGGGCGAAAACTTGAATCCGGCGCAACTGGCTCACTTCGGAACGCGACTTCAGGGCGCGGTCGTCTCCAGACAAGCGCTCCAGATGATAGTGGCACACATAGTTGCCCCGCCCCTTGAGCAGGGCGACATCTATGGGAAGGGCCAATGCCTCGCGCAGCCGTGGCAGATCGCGACGAAAAAGTTGATCTTGCAAGGTGCGCGTGCCCGTCGACACGAGCACCTTGGCATTGCTGAGAAAAGCCGGCACCAGATACGCCCAGGTCTTGCCCGTGCCCGTACCCGCTTCGGCGATGAGGGTCGAGTGATCGTGCAAGGCTTGTCCTATGGCCTGGGCCATTTCCATCTGCGCCTGCCGCGGCCGGAAACCAGCCACCTTCTGGGCGATGGGCCCCTGCTCGGAAAAAATCTCGGTAAGCTCTTGCGACAGCATCGGGAACGCTTCTTTACAATAAATGTTCGACCCACAGGGGATAATACCCGGCCCGCGGGCGTTTGAGGCCCGCCATGTGGCAAAATGTCCTGCTTGAATCTGTTTTACAGTTTGGACATGACAAGTATCACTGCAACCTCCGCGCCCGACACTGCCGACCAAGGCAAACCCGAACACATTATTGCGCTGCTGGCGAACGAACTGGGCGCCAAGCCGCATCAGGTGGCCGCAGCGATCGAGCTGCTTGACGGCGGCGCCACCGTTCCGTTTATTGCTCGCTACCGAAAGGAAGCCACGGGCGGCCTGGACGACACGGTGCTGCGTAACCTTGAAGTGCGGCTGATCTATGTGCGCGAACTGGAAGAACGCCGCGCGGCGGTGCTGGAATCCATCGAGCAGCAGGGCAAGCTCACTGCCGCGCTGGCGGCCGATATACGTGCGGCGGACACCAAGCAACGGCTGGAAGACCTGTACGCGCCCTATAAACCCAAACGGCGCACCCGCGCGCAAATCGCGCGCGAAGCGGGGCTGGAGCCCCTGGCTGACGCTATTGTAGCCGACCCCTCTTGCGACCCGGTCGTCCTGGCGGCTGATTACATCAATCCAGAAGCGTCGATCAATGATGCCAAGGCAGCGCTTGACGGCGCACGCGACATCCTTGCCGAGCGCTATGCCGAGAACGCCGATCTTCTGGCCGATCTACGCGAGCACCTGTGGAGTACCGGCAGGCTGTATTCCAAGGTTGCCGACGGCAAAGAAGCCGAAGGAGCCAACTTTCGCGACTGGTTCGATTTCAATGAAACCCTGCGCACCTTGCCCTCGCACCGCGTGCTTGCTCTGCTTCGAGGCCGTCAGCAAGGCATGCTTGAATTGCGCCTGGGGCTCGACGCCGAACTCGAAGCCCAGACGCCCCACCCTTGCGTGACACGTATTGCACGGCGGCTTGAGCTGGACGTCGACTTCGCCGTCGATGCGGCGCCGCGCAAGCGCTGGCTGGCCGAAGTGTGTCGCTGGACCTGGCGCGTGAAGCTGCTTACCGCCTTCGAAACCGAACTGATCGGCCGCTTGCGCGAGAATGCCGAAGCCGAGGCGATCAGAGTGTTCGCGGCCAACCTCAAAGACCTGCTCCTGGCGGCCCCCGCCGGCCCCAAGGCGGTCATGGGGCTGGATCCGGGCATACGCACCGGTGTCAAAATCGCCGTCATTGATCCCACCGGCAAGCTGCTGGATACCGCCACCATCTATCCTTTTGAACCCCGGCGCGACCGCCAGGGCTCGATTAACACCCTGGCTGCGCTGGCTGCCAAGCACTCGGTAGAGCTCGTTGCCATCGGCAACGGCACCGCTTCGCGTGAAACCGAAAAACTGGTCGGTGATATGCTCGCTGCCATTCCTCAGCTTGAATTGACGCGCGTTGTCGTGTCCGAAGCCGGCGCATCGGTTTATTCCGCCTCTGAGCTGGCCGCCCAAGAATTTCCCGATTTGGATGTCAGCCTGCGCGGCGCCGTATCCATTGCCAGACGCTTGCAAGACCCGTTGGCCGAACTCGTCAAGATAGAGCCCAAGGCCATCGGCGTGGGGCAATACCAGCACGACGTCAATCAGCGCGACCTGGCCCGATCACTCGACGCAGTAATCGAAGACTGCGTCAACGCGGTCGGAGTCGACGTGAACACGGCCTCTGCACCGCTGCTCAGCCGGGTGTCGGGGCTCAACTCGCTGCTTGCACGCAATATAGTCGCCTGGCGTGACGAAAACGGCGCCTTCGCCAACCGCAAAATGCTGATGAAGGTGTCCCGCTTCGGAGAAAAATCATTCGAACAGGCTGCCGGGTTCCTGCGCATTGCGAACGGCGACAATCCGTTGGATGCTTCTGCCGTCCACCCGGAAGCCTATCCCGTGGTCGAACGCATTCTCAAGAAGATTAATGCCGATGTCAGTCTGGTCATGGGCAAGCAAGCTGCCCTGAAAGGCATTTCGCCATCCGAATTCACAGATGAACGCTTTGGCTTGCCTACAGTTCGCGACATCTTCGCCGAACTTGAAAAACCCGGCCGCGATCCACGACCCGAATTCCAGACCGCCCAGTTCAAAGAAGGGGTCAACACGCTTAACGACCTGCATGAAGGAATGATTCTCGAGGGCGTGGTCACCAACGTGGCCAACTTTGGCGCCTTTATCGACATCGGCGTGCACCAGGACGGCCTGGTGCACATTTCGGCCTTGGCCGACCGATACGTAAAAGATCCACGCGATGTTGTGCGCGTGGGCCAGACCGTGAAGGTCAAGGTGCTTGAAGTGGACATCGCCCGCAAGCGGGTGGGCCTGACCATGCGCCTGAATGACGACGGGCCGCCTGCAGCGCGCCGTGGCGCCGGCAAGCCCGAAAGCCGGCCAGAGCGTCCACGCGGCGATCGGACACGCCAAAGCGGCCGCGATAACGGGCAGGGCGCGGGCGCCATGGCGGCCGCTTTTGCCAAACTCAAGCAATAGGAGCAGCGCGCGTGGAACAGGAAGATATCCAGCACAAGCTCGCCAAGCTGGTCGAACTGCTAAGCTGCCACGACCTTGACGCGCACGAGGTGGAAGCCATCGTCTTGCTGTGCATGCAGGCCAGGCAAGAGCCCGCCCGCACCCTCGCCGACAACTATGGCGAGGATGCCTCGCAAATAGAGCAATACGACCCGGCGGGGGTCACGGCTTTTGTGATCTTCACCGAGCTGGAAGACTATTTTGCCGTCTCGGACACGGTTGACGAGCTGCACGAGCAGGTGATAGCCGCTTTCGAAACGCCTGCGCTGCCCGAATATCCATACGAGGACAACGAGTTTGAAACCGTCATGGATTATTTCGCTTGGCTCGACGAACAGTTGCTCGCCCATCACCCCAAATACCGCTTGATCGAGTTCGGGCAAAGCTATACCCACGACTTCCAGACCATATTGGTATTGCGCGACACAGTCGACCAGATTCTTGCCCTGTGCAAAGACCTTGGGATTCTCGCCCAGCCGTGTTCCGCTTGATGCAAGGTATTTTGGGCGCACGCCTCACCGACGATGAAAAGCGTGTGCGCAGGGCTCGCTAAAGCTGAGCCAGCGTCGCATGCACCTTTTGCAACCGCGCTTCGTCCAGGCGGCATACCACGACGCCATCAAACGTCAGTTCGATTGAGCCTTCTCGATGCTGCACGGCCTCGGCGGGCAGACCCTGCTGCAGGCGCTTGATCATCATGCCGGCCGCTTTGGGATCGTCGAACGGCTCAGAAAGGAACACGTCGCTTCCGTCAGCGTCCTGCAGGCGGAACCTGAAGCGACCATCGTCGTCACGGAAGCTGACGAAACGGGCGTTCTTGCCGGCCGACGCCTTCGCGGCCACGCCCTTGGGCGCGCCTGTGGCTTGCGGACTGCGCAAGCCCACCGCCTCGCGTAAACGCTCCATCAATGGCGCCGCCAGTTCGCGTGCTTTGAGCGCGCCAGCCTGAAGAATGTCTTCGATGCGATCCGGATGCGCCATGAGCTCGTCGTAACGAGCCCGCATCGGGCCGACCTCTTGCTCGATAAGCTCGAACAGCTGTTGCTTGGCATCGCCCCAGCCCAGACCTTCTTCAAGTGCGCGCCGAAACGCGAGACTTTGCTCGGCCCCGGCGAACGCCCGATAGAGGGTGAACAGATGCGAACCCTCGGCATCCTTGGGCTCGCCTGGCTGCCGCGAATCTGTGACGATGCGCATTACCGCCGCCCGCGTTGCCTTTTCACCTCCGTCGAAAAGCGGAATGGTGTTGTCGTAGCTTTTGGACATCTTGCGCCCATCCAGGCCGGGCAACGTAGCCACGTCATCGTCTATCTGAACTTCGGGCAACACGAAGAAGTCTTCGCCCCGCCCGTAAAGATGATTGAAACGCTGCGCGATATCCCGGGCCATTTCCAAATGCTGAATCTGGTCGCGACCCACAGGCACTTTGTGCGCATTGAACATGAGAATGTCTGCGGCCATCAGTACGGGATACGAAAACAGGCCCATGGTGACGCCGTCATCCGGCTCTACACCTTTGGCCGTATTCTGGTCCACGGAAGCCTTGTAGGCATGCGCGCGATTCATCAGGCCCTTGGCGGTGACGCAGCTAAGCATCCAGCACAGCTCCGGTATTTCAGGCACGTCGGACTGGCGATAGAACGTGACTTTGTCAGGGTCAAGGCCGGCGGCCAGCCAAGTGGCCGCAATCTCGAGCCGCGAGCGTGCAACACGCTGGGGATCATCGCACTTGATCAACGCATGATAGTCAGCCATGAAATAAAAGGCATCGACATCGGGCCGCAGGCTGGCCTCGATCGAAGGACGGATCGCCCCGGCGTAGTTGCCCAGGTGCGGCGTACCGGTGGTGGTAATGCCGGTCAGTACACGGGTAGTCATAGGTATGAAGCTGTCAAGGTTTACAGGTCGGCCGTTTCGCGGCGCTCGGATTCAAGATATTCGCGCGACTGCATCTCGATAATGCGCGACACTGTGCGATGAAACTCGTTGGACATCGGGCCGTCAGTATAGAGCTCATCGGCGGGGCATTCGGCTGACATCACCAGCTTGACCTTGTGATCGTAGAACACGTCGATCAGCCAGGTGAAGCGTCTTGCAGCAGAAGCATCGCGCGCTTGCATCTTGGGAACATCGGACAAAATGACGGCTTGAAAACGACTGGCCAGGTCGAGGTAGTCATTTTGCGAACGCGGCCCATCGCACAAGGTGGCGAAGTCGAACCACACCACCGTGCCGCTTAGCGCAATGGCTTTCAGCTCGCGGTTCTCGACCGTAAGCACGGGCTTTAGCGCCGCAGTATCGGCAAGTCGATCAAAAACCACCCGCAATTGCTCATCGGTATCCTTTCGGATGGGCGTCAGGTACAAAGGCACTTGTTCAAGCGTGCGGCGCCGGTAGTCTACGCCGGTATCCACGTTGAGGACGTCAAGCCTGTCGTAAATGAGCTTGATCGCGGGCAAGATGCGGTCACGGTGCAAGCCGTCTGGATACAGGCCCGAGGGTTCGTAGTTGGAGGTCATGACGAACGATGTGCCATGCTCGAACAACTTGAACAGCAGCCTATGCAGAATCATGGCATCGGCCACGTCGGAGACGTGGAATTCATCAAAGCAGATCAGACGGTAGCGCTTGGCGATGCGGCGCGCGACCTCGTCCAACGGGTCGGCCTGGCCGCTGACCTGGCCCAGCTCGCGATGAACACCGCGCATGAACTCATGAAAATGCAGGCGTCCCTTGCGCTTGAGCGGCACGGTTTGAAAAAAGGCATCCATCAGGAAGCTCTTGCCGCGCCCTACGCCGCCCCACATATAGACGCCACGAGGAATGTCCGGTCTTTTGAACAGCTTGCGCAGCGGCGAAGATCGGGCTTGCTTGTACAACACCCATTCATCATAAAACGCCTGCAAGCGTTCTATTGCCGCCATTTGCGCCTCATCAGGCTGGTAACCCCGCTCTTCGAGCGCCTGATGATAGTATTCACGAACATTCATTAAAGATGGAACCTATAAGAAAGAAAAGGGGGCGGCATGCCCCCTTTTGCTCTGCTGTTGACGATGAGTCGCGCCTTAGAAATTGAGAGTGCGCTTGTCGACCGCCAGAGCAGCTTCCTTCATGGCCTCGGACAAAGTCGGATGAGCATGGCAGATGCGAGCGATGTCTTCGGCAGCACCGCGGAACTCCATAATGGTGACCGCTTCAGAAATCAATTCAGATGCCATGGGTCCGACGATATGGACACCCAAAACTTCGTCTGTCTTGGCATCGGCAAGCACCTTGACGAAACCAGTGGTATCGCCCAGCGCGCGCGCCCGACCATTGGCCATGAACGGAAAGCTTCCGGCCTTATAGGCCACGCCTTCTGTCTTGAGCTGCTGCTCGTTACGCCCCACCCAGGCAATCTCGGGCGACGTATAAAGCACGTTGGGTATGACGGCATAGTTGACATGGCCGTGCTGGCCCGCGATGCTTTCCGCCACCGCCACGCCTTCTTCCTCGGCCTTATGCGCCAGCATCGGACCACGCACGACGTCTCCGACGGCCCAGACGTTGTTCAAGTTCGTACGGCAGTCGTCGTCCACCACGATGAAGCCGCGTTCGTCCAGTTTCAGGCCGACAGTTTCAACACCGAGGCCATCGGTATGAGGAACGCGGCCAATGGAAACAATGAGGCTGTCAACGGCCATTGACTGTTCGGCGCCCGATGCATCGGTGTAGGGTACGGTTACTGCCTTGGATGTGGTCTTGACCTCGCCGATCTTGACGCCGGTCTGGATATTGAGACCTTGCTTGGTGAACGCCTTAAGCGCTTCTTTGGCTACCTGCTGATCGGCCACGGGTAGAAAATCGGGCATGGCTTCCAGAATGGTAACCTCGGCGCCCAGACGGCGCCAGACGCTGCCAAGCTCCAGGCCAATGACTCCGGCGCCGATAACGCCCATTTTCTTGGGCACTGCAGTTAGGCGCAGCGCGCCATCGTTAGACAGAATTTTCTTTTCGTCGAACGGCAAACCGGGCAACTCGCGCGGAGCAGAGCCCGTGGCCACGACCACGTGCTTGGCGACCAGGTCTTCGTCTGAAGTGCCCGAAACCTTAATCGACCATCCACCGTCGACCTGGGCTACGAAAGAACCCTTGCCGTGGAAGAAAGTAACCTTGTTCTTTTTGAACAGATAAAGAATGCCGTCGTTGTTTTGCGTGACGACGGTGTCTTTGCGCCCGATTAGAGTGTCGAGTTTTAGACCCAGGCCCTTGACCTCGATGCCGTGCTCGGCGAAGTGCGAACCGGCCTGCTCGTAATGTTCGGACGATTGCAACAACGCCTTGGACGGGATGCATCCCACATTGGTGCAGGTGCCGCCGGGCGCCGGCTTGCCGTCGCTGGTGGACCACGCGTCGATACACGCGACAGACATGCCCAATTGCGCGGCTCGAATGGCGGCAATATAGCCCCCGGGGCCGGCTCCAATTACCACTACGTCGAATTGTTTAGCCATTTTATGTACTCAATGAAATAGGATGCGACCGCCCAAGCCCCCTGGCCCCGCCGACGCAGGCGTCGACGCTTGGACAGGGATACATGAGGCCGGGCATGGTGGTGAAAGTTGCGGGTGCTTAGATGTCCAGCAACAGGCGCTGCGGGTCTTCCAGCGCTTCTTTCATGGCGACCAGGGCCAGTACAGCCTCGCGGCCATCGATAATGCGGTGATCGTAAGACAGGGCCAGGTAGTTCATCGGACGGATGACGATCTGGCCGTTTTCAACCACAGCCCGCTCTTTGGTGGCGTGGATGCCGAGAATCGCCGATTGAGGCGGGTTGATGATGGGCGTGGACAACATCGAGCCGAACACGCCCCCATTTGAAATGGAGAACGTACCGCCGGTAAGCTCTTCGAGTGTCAGCTTGCCGTCGCGGGCGCGCGCCCCAAAGTCGGCGATCTGCTTTTCGATCTCGGCGATGGAAAGCTGATCGGCGTTACGAAGAATAGGCACCACCAGGCCTCGTGGGCTGCCCACGGCAATACCAATATCGAAATAGCCGTGGTAGATGATGTCTTTGCCGTCGACCGAGGCATTGACCACAGGATATTTCTTGAGCGCAGCCACGGCCGCCTTGACGAAGAACGAGGTAAAGCCCAGCTTGACGCCGTGCTCTTTCTCGAATTTGTCCTTGTAGTTGGCGCGAAGATCAAGTATGCCCTGCATATTGACTTCGTTGAACGTGGTGAGAATGGCGTTCTCGGCCTGCGACTGCAGCAGGCGCTCGGCCACACGAGCGCGCAAGCGGCTCATGGGCACACGCTGCTCGGGGCGTCCATCGAGGGACAGCGTTGGGGCGGCGGGTGCGGCAACAGCCTTCTTGGGCGCGGTGTCGGCGGCCAGCGCGTCGCCCTTGGTGACGCGACCGCCACGGCCGGTACCGTCAACGTTGGCCGGATCGATGCCTTTCTCGGCGAGAATCTTGCCCGCGGCGGGTGAAGCGATGGCCGAAGCCGGCGCCGACGCTGGAGCAGCCGCGGCGGCAGGCGGGGTCTCGGCCGCCGGAGCCTCCGCCGGCGCGGGCGCGGCAGGCGCCGCGGTGGCTTTGGCTTCCGTATCAATTCGGGCCAGCACTTCGCCCGAGGTAACCATGCTGCCGTCAGCCTTAACGATTTCGCTCAGGACGCCCGACGTCGGGGCGGGCACTTCAAGCACCACCTTGTCGGTTTCAACTTCGATGAGAATTTCGTCGGCCTCAACGGCTTCGCCAGGCTGCTTCTTCCAGTTGAGCAGCGTGGCTTCGGAGATAGACTCGGAAAGCTCTGGTACGAGAACTTCAGTAATTGCCATGGTGTTTTTCCGTAAAGATAAATGTTCGTTATTTGGTCAGCATGAAGCCTTTGTATTTGGCAGCCATGGCCTGCTCGAGCAAGCTGCGCTGCTGCTCTTGGTGCTTGGCCAAGTAGCCCACCGCCGGCGAGGCCGAGGCGCTGCGCCCGGCATAGCCCAAGCGCTGACCTTCAACCATATTCTCGTACAAATGATGTTGAATATAAAACCAGGGCCCCTGGTTTTGGGGTTCGTCCTGCACCCAAATGATTTCTTTGGCGTTGGCGTATTTTTGCAGCTCGGCCTGGAAAGCCTTGTGAGCAAACGGATAAAGCTGCTCGATGCGCAAAATGGCAATGTCGGAACGACCCGCATCGGCACGCGCGTGGACCAGGTCATAGTACACCTTGCCCGAACACACGAGCACGCGATTGACTGCCGCGGCGTCGATGGTGTCGTCTTGTTCGCCAATGACGAGCTGGAACTGTCCCTCGGCCAGATCGGCGAGCGGCGACGTGGCGTCTTTGTTGCGCAGCAGCGACTTGGGCGTGAAGATGACCAAGGGCTTGCGGAACGGCCGAATCATCTGGCGGCGCAGTACGTGGAAGATCTGCGAGCCGTTGGTGGGCTGCACCACCTGCATGTTGTTGTCGGCGCAAAGCTGCAGGAAACGCTCGATGCGTGCGGACGAGTGCTCGGGGCCCTGACCTTCGTAGCCGTGCGGCAGCATCAGGGTAAGACCGCACTGACGGCCCCACTTGGCTTCACCCGACGAAATGAACTGGTCGATTACGACCTGAGCACCGTTGACGAAATCGCCGAACTGAGCCTCCCAGATGGTAAGGGTGTTGGGCTCGGCGGTGGCATAGCCATATTCAAAGCCCAGAACCGCCTCTTCGGAAAGCACCGAATCGATGACCGTGAACGGAGCCTGTTTCTCGGATACGTTCTGCAGCGGAATGTAGGCTCCGTCGTTCCAGCGGTCGCGCTTCTGGTCGTGCAACACCGCATGGCGATGAGTAAAGGTACCGCGACCGGAGTCTTGTCCGGTCATGCGTATGGCATAGCCGGACGCCACCAGCGTGGCGAATGCCAAGTGTTCGCCCATGCCCCAATCGAGCCTGGCTTCGCCACGAGCCATCTTGAGCCGGTCGTTGAGCAGCTTGTTGACCAATGGGTGCACCGTAAACCCTTCGGGTACGGTGGTGAGCTTTTCGCCGATGCGGGTAAGCTCGGACAGATGCACGCCTGTGTCGGCGTGGTCTGTCCATTTGGCGTTCAGGAATGGCGTCCAGTCGGTTGCGTACTTGTTCTTGTAGTCGGTAAGCACCTGCTCCACAGTGCGCTTGCCGTCTTCCATGAGCTGACGATAGCCCTTGACGAGGTTGTCGGGTTCGCCTTCGCTCATGACTCCTTGCGCCACCAGCTTTTCTGCATAGAGCTTGCGAGTGCCCGGGTGCTGGCCGATACGCTTGTACATCAGCGGCTGGGTCAGCGAGGGGGTGTCTTGTTCGTTGTGGCCCAGCTTGCGGAAACAGACGATGTCAACGACGACGTCGTGCTTGAATTCGCGGCGATAGTCGAGCGCCAGTTGGGTAACGTAGACAACCGCCTCGGGATCGTCGCCGTTAACATGGAACACAGGCGCTTCGATCATCTTGACCACGTCTGTGCAATACAGCGTGGAGCGGGTATCACGTGGATCGGAGGTGGTGAAGCCGATCTGGTTGTTGATGACGATGTGCACCGTGCCGCCGGTGCCGTAACCACGCGTCTGCGCCAGGTTAAGGGTTTCCATGACCACGCCCTGGCCCGCGAAGGCCGCGTCGCCATGCACAAGCACCGGCAGAACCTGGCTGCCGTCGGCATCTGCGCGGCGGTCTTGGCGGGCGCGAACGCTGCCCTCTACCACCGGGTTGACGATTTCAAGGTGGGACGGGTTGAAAGCCAAGGACAAATGAACCGGGCCGCCACGCGTGGAAAGGTCGCTGGAAAAACCGTTGTGGTATTTGACGTCGCCGTCGGTAAGCGCCTGGCTGTGCTTGCCTTCGAACTCGGCAAACAGGTCGCTGGGCATCTTGCCCATGATATTGACGAGCATATTGAGGCGGCCGCGGTGGGCCATGCCCACGATGACTTCCTGCACACCGTTATCGCCCGCGTGGTTCACGACCTCGTCCATCGAGACGATGAAGCTTTCACCGCCTTCGAGCGAGAAGCGCTTTTGCCCCACGTATTTGGTATGCAGATAACGTTCGAGGCCTTCGGCTTCGGTTAGTTGCTGCAAGATGCGGGTTTTGCGTTCGGTGGAGAATGCCGGGACGCCAACACTGGATTCCAGGCGCTCTTGGATCCAGCGCTTGGCGGCCGGATCGGAGATATGCATGAACTCGGCGCCAACCGTGCGGCAATACGTATCACGCAACGCCTTGAGCAGGTCGCGCATGGTCATGGTGTCGGCTTTGGTGAAATACGTATTTGTAGCGGCGTAGACCTGGTCCAGATCGGCTTCGGTCAGGCCATAGAAGGCGGGATCGAGTTCCGGGATGCTTGGGCGCTCTTGGCGCTTGAGCGGATCGAGATCGGCAACGCGCACACCAAGGGTGCGGTATGCAGCGATTAAGGTTTGGACATACACCTGCTTGCCCGCAACCGCGAGATCGGGCTCTTGCAAACGGGCGACGAACGCATTGGACTTGGCGCGCTGTGCGAAAGATTCGACGATGGGGGCGTGAGCCTGATCGCGAGTGGTTTCCTGGCCGTCAGTGGCAGGCTGATGCTGGAGCTGATCGAAGTAGGTGCGCCATTGCTCTGAAACCGAACCGGGATTGTCCAGATAAGATTCGTAGAGTTCCTCTACATATGGGGCGTTGCTACCAAAAAGATAAGAGTTAGTTAAAAGTTCTATTTCCGATGACATATAAACGCTTCACCTATCCGAGTGTCTCACTCGTTATGATGCAGGACAACCTTCCGCGACACGGCCGGACCGGTTAGCGGATAGCGGGGGGCAGAAGGCAACGTGTACGACGCCTTGTGATCAGCCGTAGTACGGATAGTATACCCACAAACCCCTATTGTGTAACGTGAAACCCAGCGGGTTTTGCCTATAGACCCAAAAGCGTTGACGATAACTAACACTCGGCGGGTTACATTATCACGCAGTACACTTACTACTTGAATAAAACAGGAGTCACACTCACCATGGATGCCAACGCGGACCTTTCAAAACTGGCGCTGGACTATCATTCGTCCCCTATTCCGGGCAAGATTTCGGTCACGCCCACCAAGACACTGGCGAACCAGGACGATCTTTCTTTGGCCTATTCGCCCGGCGTCGCGGCGGCCAGCATGGCCATCTATCAGGGCGGCGATGAAGCCGCAGCCATGTATACGTCACGCGCCAACTTGGTGGGTGTCATTACCAACGGCACGGCGGTATTGGGCCTGGGCAACATCGGACCGCTGGCCGCCAAGCCTGTCATGGAAGGCAAGGGCTGCCTGTTCAAGAAGTTTGCCGGAATCGATGTCTTCGACATCGAACTCAATGAAAACGACCCGGACAAACTCGTCGACATCATCGCCGCGCTGGAACCCACTCTGGGCGGTGTCAACCTGGAAGACATCAAGGCGCCCGAGTGCTTCTACATTGAAAAGAAGCTGCGCGAGCGCATGAAGATACCCGTCTTCCATGACGACCAGCACGGCACCGCCATTATCTCGGCCGCCGCCATTCTCAACGGCCTGAAGGTAGTCGGCAAAGACATCACGACGGTCAAGCTCGTCTGCTCGGGCGCAGGTGCGGCCGCCATCGCCTGCCTGAACCTTCTGGTCAGCCTGGGCGTGCCGCGCAACAATATTTTCGTGGTCGACTCGCGCGGCGTGATCTTCGAGGGCCGCGAAGAGAACATGGAGCAGACCAAGGCGGCCTACGCTCAAAAAACCACTGCTCGCACCCTAGGCGACGTTTGCCAGGATGCCGACGTATTCCTGGGCGTTTCGGCGCCCGGCGTGCTTACGCCCGAGATGGTCAAGACCATGGCTGATCAGCCGCTTATCTTGGCCTTGGCCAACCCGGAACCTGAAATCCGCCCTGAGCTGGCCAAGGCGGCGCGCCCTGATTGCCTCATCGCCACCGGGCGCTCCGACTATCCAAACCAGGTCAACAATGTCCTGTGCTTCCCCTTCATTTTCCGCGGTGCGCTCGACGTAGGCGCCACCATCATCAACGAGGAAATGAAACTGGCCTGCGTGCACGCCATCGCAGAGCTAGCCGAAGCAGAGCAAAACGACGAAGTGGCCAACGCCTATGCAGGCCAAGACCTGACATTCGGCGCCGAGTACATCATCCCCAAGCCGTTCGACCCGCGACTGATCGTCAAGATTGCCCCCGCGGTGGCCCAGGCGGCCATGGACTCCGGCGTGGCAAGTCGGCCCATCGCCGACATCGAGGCTTACCGCCAGAAGCTCATGAGCCTGGTCTACCACACAGGCCAGCTCATGCGGCCGCTGTTCATGCAGGCCAAAGATGCACCCAAACGGGTCATCTATGCCGACGGCGAAGACGAGCGCGTGCTGCGCGCCGTACAAGTCGTGCTGGACGAGCAAATCGCGCAGCCCATACTCATCGGACGCCCCGCCGTCATCGAGATGCGCATCAAGCGATTCGGCCTGCGGTTGGCTATCGGCGAGAACATCGAAGTGGTCAACCCGGAAGACGACGAACGCTTCAACGAAACCTGGAGCGGATACTACAAGCTGCAGGGCCGCAATGGCGTCACGCCCGAAATCGCGAAGGCAATGGTGCGCAAGCACAATTCGCTGATCGGCGTAATGCTGCTTCAACGCGGAGACGCCGACGCCCTGCTTTGCGGCGTGGCCAGTCGTTATGATAATCAGCTTCGCTATGTTGACGAGGTCATTGGCTTAAGCGATTTGGCGCATGGCTATGCAGCCATGAATGTACTGATGCTGCCCGAGCAGACGCTGTTCATTTGCGACACTCATGTCAATGAGAACCCTACCGCCGAGCAAATCGCCGACATGACAATCCTGGCGGCGGCCGAGGTGTTGCGCTTTGGGGTAATGCCGAAAATCGCATTGCTCTCGCACTCGAACTTCGGCAGCCGGGTTACCGAGTCGTCCAGGAAAATGGCCGAGGCGCGCCGAATCATTTCCGAGCGCGCCCCTCACCTCGAGGTGGACGGCGAGATGCATGCTGACGCGGCGCTGTCTGAAAAAATCCGCCTCAAGGCATTCCCCGATTCGACACTCAAGGGGCCGGCAAATCTTCTGATCACGCCCAACCTGGACACGGGCAATATCGTGTACAACATGCTGAAGATGACCGGCAGCAATGGGGTGGCCATGGGGCCGGTACTGCTGGGCGCTGCCCGCCCGGTGCACATTCTGACCACCAGCGCCACGGTGCGCCGCATCGTCAACATGACGGCGCTGGCCGTGGTGGATGCGCAGCAAGAGGCGGGGCAAGTGCAGTTGTAGTTTGCCACCGCTGCTAACGCAGCACAGCGTATTGAAACCGGCAAGGCTTTGAAGCTTTGCCGGTTTTTTCTTTTCTGCGCAGTGTCGTTGGTGCGTGTTTTATAGCTGGATCGTAATTGAGTTCTTTAGCGCCGGCGGCTGCCGGAGAGCTTAAAACCGGTCGCATCCGGCGGTCCGGCTACGCCGGACTACCCGCGTCTACCTCGTACGCGCGGGCGGCGAAAGAACTCGTATATGGACGCCTCCTGTTTGCCAAGTAATCTTTTGCCGCTGAGGAT
>NZ_JBIQLE010000028.1:0-44811 GCF_044464525.1 Pusillimonas sp. | reverse complement strand
GGCCATGGATTCAAGATATGGAAACAGAGCGCCGCCGGCCGCGTCCGGAGCAAAGTCCACATGCAAGCCCCAGGCGGCCATCATCGCCTTGAGCTTGTCGTTCTCAAAATGGCGATCAAGAAAGTCTCGCGGTGACGACAGAATCAGCCGGATGAGGTCGTACACGCCGAGCGTTCCTTGCCGGCGCCACGCATTGAACAAAGTGCGCGCCGCCCCCCAAGACGGCATCGGAGACCCCAGCAAACCGAACAAATAAGGCGCGACGTCTCCGAATCGCGCCGCCATCTGGCTCCACGCCACAGCGTCCTTGGGCGACAACGCATGAATGGAGCTGACCGTTTCTTCCAGATCAAGGCCCACGCCCAACGAAGTATGGTCGCGAAACACAGAAGCAAAGCAATGTTCGGCCGGAACAAATTCCAGCCCATGGGCAGTAAGCTCGTCTTTATAACGCTTGCAAAACGCCGACCCCGCAAAGTTCGAGAGGTTCATGGCGCAAAGGTCGTGCCGATATCCCGGCAAAGTGAGCTCTTGCGTCTTGACGGCGCCGCCCGGTTCGGGGCGCGCTTCCACCACCAATACCTTGCGGCCCTGCGCAGCCAAATGCACCGCGGCAGCCAGGCCGTTATGCCCCGCCCCCACCACGATCACTTCATAGCTCATTCCGCCTCCATTCTGATTCATGTCTCTTTCCAAGGACTGAAAGGAATTCTAAGCGCAAAACGAGGAGCCGGCCCACAGTGACTCAAGAACGGTTAAACGGTTGCTCAGCTACGAGGCGGGATATCCAAACCCCTGGCCACGGCCGGACGCGCCGCAAAGGCCGCCAACACCCTGGCCAGGTTGGGGAAATCCTTAAACCCGACAATATCCCCGGCCTCATAGAACCCCACAAGATTACGCACCCAGGGCCAAGTGGCGATGTCGGCAATGGTGTACTCGTGGCCCATGATCCAGTCCCGTCCGTCAAGACGAGCTTCCAGGACCCCAAGCAAACGCCGCGACTCATCCACATAGCGGTCGCGCGGACGCTTGTCTTCAAACTCTTTGCCGGCAAACTTATGGAAAAAGCCCAACTGGCCAAACATGGGCCCGACACCCCCCATCTGGAACATCAGCCACTGAATCGTCTCGTAGCGAGCAGCAGGATCTTGCGGAATCAACTTACCGGTTTTATCGGCCAGGTAGATCAGGATCGCACCCGACTCGAACAAAGGCAGAGGCTTTCCACCCGGACCGTCCGGGTCGATGATGGCAGGAATCTTGTTGTTGGGGTTGAGCGACAAGAACTCCGGCGAAAGCTGGTCGTTGGTGCCGAAACTTACCAAATGCGCTTCGTAAGGCAGCCCGAGCTCTTCGAGCATGATCGACACCTTGACTCCATTCGGAGTGGGCAACGAATACAGCTGAATACGATCGGGGTGCTGTGCAGGCCATTTGCGGGTAATGGGGAAAGAAGACAAATTGGTCATGGACATCCTATTTTTCGCGTATCAGCTTGCTTGCCTGCGCCGACGCATGACTGAGCGCCGTCGGGGCTGACTGTTCGCCGCTGAGCGCGCGCTGCAAAGTAAGGTGGAACATGGCCCGTACCTTGGGGTAGTTCTTAACCTTGAACGAACTGGCCGTAACGGCCGGCTTCTGATTATAGACAGCCACCAAATTGCGCCACTCGCCCAGGTTCTTGTAGTAGCCGTCACCCGTGCTCGCGAAGGCTTGCTCGGTTAATGGCAAGAAGCCCGTTTGCTGATACCACTCGGCGGCGTTGTCTGACTGGGTCAGCCATGCCAGGAAGTCGGCCACGGCTTTTTCCTGCTCGGTGCTTTGCCCGTCGGTGACCCAAAGCGCCGCCCCGTCGACAAAAGGATTGCCTGGCGACTTGGTAACCTGGGGATAAAACGGCAGGCCCGTAACGCCGAAATCAAGCCCCCGCACGTCGCGGAACGCACCCAAGTTACCCGACTCGGACAACAAGACGGAACATTCGTTGTTGGCGAAGCGGGAGGTGGCGCTGCTGTCGAACTCGGGTTTGACCATGAGCTCGCTGCGTACCCAGCTTATCATCAACGACAAATGGCGCACATACACCGTGTCGAACGCGAACGAAGGCGCGCCCTTGCCCTTGCCATTATTGTTTGAAGTGAAAAACTGGTTGTTTACAGCCGCCAGGTTTTCCAGGTTGATCGACACCGGCTGGTCGCTGGTCGCCGGGCAGTTGCGGGTGGCCCGATTCGCCAGATCGACAAGCTGGGCTTGCAGCTCGCTCCATGCGCGGCTTGGCTTTTCAGGCTTGAGTCCCGCCTTCTGGAAAGCGGCGATGTTGTAGTACATCACCGGCACCTCAGCCATGTAAGGAAACGCCATCAAGCGCCCCTTGTCATCACGCGCAAAGCCGTTTTCCGGATGCACGAACCACTTGGCGTCCTTGATGGGGTGCTTGGCCAATAATGCATGCAGGGGCTTGACGCCGACATGGCCATCGTTTGGCTCGGGCGAGCGTCTGAACTCGAGCTGCACCAAATTGGGTCTGGCGCTTTTGGCTAAGCCGGCCAGTTTGTTTTCAAGTACCTCGGGGCTGTTGAACGACTCCAGCCTGACGGTTACGCCTTTACTTTGGCGATTGAACTGCTTGACGATTTTTTCAAACGCACCGCTATTGTGGGCATTGAGGGCGTGCCAGACCGTGATATCGGTTGCCGAGGCAATCGGCGACATGGCTGCCAGGGCTCCAGCCAGAGCCGTCCAGCCCAACGCCTTCGGCATGCGCAGGATACGGGTGCCGAAAAGACGAGCTACGTTCATATGTCTAACCTAAAAAAGGGAATTCGGGCTCCGGCTGCCTGCCGGAGATCAGGTCGGCCAATGCGCGGCCCGAACCCACACCCATGGTCCATCCTAGCGTGCCATGCCCCGTATTGAGATAAAGGTTGGGGATGCGTGTACGGCCAATCAGGGGGACGTTCGAGGGGGTGGACGGGCGAAGCCCCGACCAAAAACGAACATTATCAAAATCAAGCGCGGTTGGGAACAAAGCACGCGCCTGCTCGCGCATATTTTCGCAACGAGTTGTATTCAAGCCGCGTGAATAACCGCCCAGCTCGGCCACGCCCGCCATGCGCAACTGGCTTCCCAAACGAGAATACACGACTTTGTGGGCACTGTCCGTGAGACTGACCGTGGGCGCCGCCATCGCATCGATGACATCAAAAGTAGCCGAATACCCCTTGGCTGGATAAACCGGGCACGGAACTCCGAGCGGAATAACCAGATGCGGGGTCCAGCTTCCCAGTGCCGCCACGTAAGCATCTGCATGCAGCGTTTCGTAAAGGCCCTGCGAATTAACAAGCTCGACCGCCTGAACTTCTCCGCCCGCCGCCAACAAGCGGCTGACCTGAGTGGAAAACCGAAACTGCACACCCGCCTGCTCGGCCAGTCGCGCAAGCGCCGTTGTGAACATATAAACGTCGCCGGACTCATCCTCGGCCGTGTAGTCGCCGCCCACGATACTGGCTCGCGCCGACGCCAGCGCCGGTTCAATCGCCACCACTTCGTCGGCGGTAAGCACCCGGCGGTCGACGCCGAAGTCGCGCATCAGGTCGGCGGCGTCTTGGGAAAGATCGAATTCGTTCGGATCTTGATAGAAATTGAGTATGCCGCGCTCGAGATGCTGATATTCGATGCCTAGTTCGGCCCGCATGTGCTTGAGCGTGGCCAGACTATATTCCGACAAAGCCACCATGGCGCGTATATTGGGCGCCAGCCGCGAAGGCAGGCATTCGCGCAGGAAGGCCAGGCCCCAGGCCCACTGCCGCAGGTCCATGCGGGGACGAAACGAGATCGGCGCACTGTCGGAAAGCAGCCACTTGAGCATGCGCAGCGGCATGCGCGGATTGGCCCAGGGCTCGGAATACGACACCGAAATCTGTGCCCCGTTGGCGCGGCTCGTTTCCTGGGCGGGGCCGCTTTCGCGGTCGATTACGACCACCTCGTGTCCCGACTGAGCCAGCCACCAGGCCGTGGCCGTTCCGATGATTCCGCTTCCAAGTACCGCTACTTTCATGGCTTTTACCTTTTAAACATCAAGCCTTGGCCGCCAAGCCACCAAGCGCGCCGGCGCGTATGCCCCTGGGCCGGCCGGCGTAGCGCCCGTGGCATCGACAAACTCTAATGCACGTCTGCCAGCGAGGTGAACGCGTCGGCGAAAAATTCCTCGTCCGGCAGGCCGCAATGCTGCGCGAAATCCCGACGGGCGCTTTCCACCATGATCGGCGCACCACAGGCATATACCTGGTGCCCCGAAAGATCAGGCAAGTCTTGCATTACCGCCTGATGCACAAACCCCTCGCGCCCCGACCAGCCATCCTCGGGCAGCGCCTCGGACACCACCGGCACATAGCTGAAGCCAGGCAAAGCTTGCGTCCATTGCTGTGCAAGCTCGTGCATGTAAAGATCGTGCGGCCTGCGACCACCCCAATACAACACCGCAGGGCGGCTGTTGCCTTGGTCGATCATTTGTTCCACGATAGCCTTGATGGGCGCAAAACCCGTGCCGCTGGCCAGGAACACAATAGGCTTGTCGCTGTCTTCGCGCAAAAAGAACGACCCCAATGGGCCTTCGACACGCAATATCTCGCGCAGTTTCATCTGCGTATCGCCCGCGCCGAACACATGATCGGTAAACACGCCTCCGGGCATATGCCGCAGATGCAGTTCAACCAGGTTTTTCTCGTTCGGCGGACAAGCCATCGAATAACTGCGCCGGCTGCCGTCTTTCAGAATGAACTCAATATACTGACCCGCGTAATAGCGAAACGCGTCCGATGGCGGCAACTGCAATTGCATCACCTTCACATCGTGCGACAAATCTTCCAGCCCCATCACCCGCGCCGGCATCTTGCGAATCTGGATATCGCTGGCCATGCGAATTTCGTGCGCCTCGATAACCATGTCCGACCCGGGCTTGGCCTGGCAAAACAACGTATATCCGGCAGCCAACTCTTCAGGCGACAAAATCTGCTCGGGGCTCGCACCCGCGTCGTACTCGCCTTCAACCACCCTGCCCTTGCAGGTTGAGCACGCCCCAGTGCGGCAGCTGTAAGGCAGCACAATACCCGCCTCCATGGCCGCATCCAGCACTGATTGGCCCTGTGGAACCATAAACTCGTGCCCGCTGGGCAGAACCTTAACCTTGAAACTCATGCCACTCATTCATCCATATAACTGCGCAAGCCGCGAAATGTCGGCAGCATCGCGGCTTATGATTTCCAACTGATGCTCGTCATCAACGAAGAGCATCACGCGAAAACACGTTCGACCGATCAACGCAAAGCATCAATAAATCCCACGATCGCACCAAATTAAGAACGGGGGCAAGCCACCACATTTAATCCAAACCAGAAGAACTCCGCCAAAGCAGCAGCCGCCGCCATAAGCCGTTGTGTGCGGTGTCTTTAATTCCGGGCGTTGGAGGGCGCTGCCGCAATCCGCCCGACCGCCCGGAATTAAAGACACCGCGCACAACGGCGCTTAAGAACTCAAAAAAATCGCCACACAATCAAGGCCCACGAGCCTCAAAGAATTCAAAAAACTGCAACTTAACCAGAGCATCAGGCGCTTAAACACTCAAACAGGGGCACTTAAAAACCGAAACGAAGGCACTTAAGATCTCAAGCACAATCGCTCAAGAACACAAGCACAATCACCTATTTTAAGCCCGCCGCAGCACCGGCTTCTTAACCTTCACCGACAACGCCTTGCCCTTGCGCGCCCGCTTGCCCACATACCCCGCCAATTCATCCACACTCAAAAGCTGCTCAGTATGCTTATTACGATAGACGCCTTCCGCCACCATGCCTTCCGGCCCGAACGCCACCCACTGCGCGATTTCGTCCCCGGCATCAAGGCCCATCAGTACCGTACCGCGCCCACCGCCGGTCAACTTCTTCAGCTCGGCCAGCTCGATCACAAGGAAGCGTCCCTTGCCCGTGAGCATGCCCAGATAAGAATCATCACCCGCCAACGCCAACGGCTTGAGCAGCACATCGTCCTTTTCCAGATTCACGAACTGCTTGCCCGCCCGTTGACGGGTCGTCATGTCCTTCAGCGTCGTAATAAAGCCGTATCCCTGACGCGTGCCCAACACATAGCGCCGCTTCTCGTCGCCCGCCACCAGTTGCACAATGCGCGCCCCTGGCTCCAGGTCGACCATTGAAGTGACAGGTTGGCCGTCGCCACGCGCCGACGGCAAGCTGGACACAGCCACCGTATAGACCCGCCCCGTATTCGATATGGCCACCAGACTCTCGGTGCTGCGACACTCGATGGCGTCGTACATTGCATCGCCGGTCTTGAAACTGAACTGTGTGGCATCGTGCCCATGCCCCTGCCGAGACCGCAACCACCCCTTTTGCGAAATGATCACGGTAACAGGCTCATCGACGACGCGGTTTTCCAGCACCGCGCGCTCGGCCGCCTCGATAAGCGTGCGACGATCATCGCCATACTGTTTCGCGTCCGCTTCGATTTCCTTGATGATCATGCGCTTGAGCGAATTCGGGTTGTCCAGCAATTCTTGAAGCTTCTGCTGCCGGTCTTTGTGCTCGGCCAGTTCTTTCTCTATCTTGAAGCCCTCAAGTCGCGCCAACTGGCGCAAGCGCATTTCCAGAATGTCTTCAGCCTGCCTTTCAGACAAATCAAAACGCTGCATCAGCGCCGGGCGCGGCTCGTCGGATTCTCGAATCGTGTGTATCACCTCATCGACATTGAGGTACACCACCATGCGCCCTTCCAGCACGTGGATGCGATCGGTGACTTTCTCGAGGCGGAAGCGCGTGCGGCGCGTGACGGTTTCAGTGCGAAAGCCCAGCCACTCTGTAAGGATGCGGCGCAAGGGGCGCTGGGCGGGGCGCGCATCGGTGCCGATGCACACCAGGTTGATCGAGACACTGCCCTCCATGCTGGTCTGTGCCAGCAACAGGTTCACGAACTCGTCACGATCAACACGGCTGGTCTTGGGCTCGAACACCAGGCGCACCGCGTCCTCTCTGCCCGATTCATCGCGCACGGCGTCCAGCATGCCCAGCACCAGCGCCTTGGTCTGCTGCTGGTCGGCGCTTAGGCTCTTCTTGCCTGCCTTCACCTTGGGGTTGGTGCGATCTTCGATTTCCTCAAGGATTTTCTGCGCAGACGTGCCCGGCGGCAGCTCGTAGACCACCAACTGCCACTGGCCGCGAGCCAGCTCCTCGAAGCGCCAGCGCGCTCGCGCCTTGATCGAGCCCCGACCGTTCTGGTAGATGTGGGCGATGTCTTCAGGCGAGGAAATGATCTGCCCCCCGCCCGCAAAATCGGGGCCCGGCACCAGTTCGTGCAAGCTTTCCTCGGGCAGCTTGGGGTTTTTAAGCAAGGCCACGCACGCCTGCGCCACCTCGCGCAGGTTGTGCGACGGAATCTCGGTGGCCATGCCCACGGCAATGCCCGAGGCCCCGTTCAGCAGCATGACCGGCAGGCGCGCGGGCAGCAGCAGCGGCTCTTGCTGGCTGCCGTCGTAATTGGGAATGAACTCGACCGTGCCCTCGTTAAGCTCATCAAGCAATACGCGCGAAAAAGGCGTAAGCCGGGCCTCGGTGTAACGCATGGCGGCTGCGTTGTCGCCGTCGCGCGAGCCGAAGTTGCCCTGGCCGTCGATCAACGGGTAGCGCAGGGAAAAGTCTTGTGCCATGCGCACCATGGCATCGTAAGCCGCCTGATCGCCGTGGGGATGATATTTACCCAGCACGTCGCCGACCACGCGTGCCGACTTGACCGGCTTGGCGCCCGGCCCCAGGCCCATCGCGTCCATGGCGTACAAGATGCGCCGTTGCACCGGCTTTTGGCCGTCAGTCACATCGGGAAGAGCGCGCCCGCGCACCACTGATACTGCGTAGTCAAGGTAAGCCTGCTCGGCGTAATAGCCAAGGACCAGGCTTTCGCCGTCGTCGTCGCTGTCGAATAAACCGGTTTGTGTGGTGTCCATGTTGCTCTCTTAAATATCGACGTCGGCCAGATTGCCCTTTTCCTCGAGCCAGCTTCGTCGCTGGCCCGCTTCGCCCTTGCCCATCAGCATGTCGAACATGCGGATGGTGGCTTCCACGCCCAGCTCACCGCAGCGCACGGCCATCAGGCGGCGGGTGTCTGGGTTCATGGTGGTGTCCCAAAGCTGTTCAGCGCTCATTTCGCCCAGACCCTTGAAGCGGCTGATACTCCAGGAGCCTTCCCGCACGTTTTCTTTGCGAAGCTTATCCAGCACGGCCTCGAGCTCACCTTGATCTAGGCAATACAGCTTGCGCGCCGGGCGCTTGCCCAATGCGGGTACGTCCACGCGGAACAGGGGCGGCCGTGCGATGTAGACGTTGCCCGCCTCGACCAGCCGGGGAAAATGCCGGAAGAACAAGGTCAGCAACAAAACCTGGATGTGCGAACCATCGACGTCGGCGTCGGACAAGATGCAGATACGGCCATAGCGCAGATTGGATAGATCGACCTGGTCGCCCGGCCCATGCGGGTCGACCCCGATGGCCACTGAAATGTCGTGGATTTCATTGTTGGCGAACAGGCGGTCGCGCTCGACCTCCCATGAGTTAAGCACCTTGCCGCGCAATGGCAGTACCGCCTGGAATTCTTTGTCGCGGCCCATCTTGGCCGAGCCGCCCGCTGAATCGCCCTCGACCAGGAACAGCTCGGTGCGCGAAGAATCTGATGACTCGCAATCGGTGAGTTTGCCGGGCAACACCGCCACACCCGAGCTTTTGCGTTTTTCGACCTTCTGTGCTGATCGCGCCCGCGCTTGAGCCTGGCGGATGGCAGTTTCCGCCAGCTTTTTCCCCAGATCGACATTGGCATGCATGGCCAGCTCGAGCGCGTTTTTGACGTAGCCGCTTACCAGGCGAACCGCATCGCGGCTGTTGAGGCGTTCTTTGATCTGGCCCTGGAACTGCGGATCGAGCACCTTGGCCGACAACACGAAACTGGCGCGCGCAAAAACGTCTTCGGACAGCAGCTTTACCCCTTTGGGGATAAGGCCGTGCAGCTCGGCAAACGATTTCACGGCGTTGAACAGGCCTTCTCGCAGACCCGCTTCATGAGTACCACCAGCCGGCGTGGAAATCAGGTTGACGTAAGACTCGCGCACCACGTTGCCGTCGGTCGTCCAGGCCACGGCCCAATGCGCGCCCTCGCCTTCGGAATAGTTTTCGTCGTCATCACCGGCGTACTGGCTCCCCTCGAACAGCGGCACGATCTTTTCGGCGTCCGCCAACGCTTCGTTGAGATAGCCTTTAAGACCATCTTCGTACTGCCATTGCTGGGCCTGGCCGGTCTTTTCATTGATCAATACAACCTTGATGCCGCCCAACAGCACCGCCTTGCTACGCAGCGAGTGAATTAGCTCGGCGGACGGAACGACAGCGCTATCGAAATACTTCGGGTCGGGCCACACACGCACACGGGTGCCGGTCTTGCGCCGCCCGACCGTATCGGTTTGCACAAGAGGCTGCAATACGTGGCCATCTCCGAACACAAGCTGATGCTCTTTGCCGTCGCGCCACACGGTCACCTCGAGCCGCGTGGACAACGCATTGGTGACCGATACGCCCACCCCGTGCAAGCCGCCCGAGAACGCATAGGCCCCGCCGCTTTTCTTGTCGAATTTTCCGCCCGCGTGCAGACGGGTGAAAACGATTTCGACCACCGGTGCGTGTTCATCAGGATGCAAGCCCACTGGAATGCCGCGCCCGTCGTCCTCGACCGATATGCTGCTATCGGCATGCAAGGTGACTTTGATCTGTTTGCCATACCCCGCCAGGGCCTCATCGGCGGCGTTGTCGATGACTTCTTGCAATATGTGCAAGGGGTTGTCGGTGCGCGTGTACATGCCAGGCCGCTGACGCACCGGCTCCAGGCCCTTCAACACCCTGATGGAGGCTTCGTCGTATCGTGTGGTAGCCAAGTTGTCCCCAAAAATTCGGTGGATGAAAAAACAGTATTTTACGGATAAGGCGGCGTGCGGCGTCAACTGCGCCCAAAGCGCGGATGCGCGCAAGGCTGTCGCGTCATTCCCCACGGACTCCGGCAACTCCGGAAACAGACCCCATGCGCCTGAAGAATGTACACCGCCTGCCTGTACACCGCCCGCCCGGGAGTGGTATGCTTAGAAAAATCGTAAAAAAACCGGCGCTCCAATCAATAAAACCTTATGGCGCTCGGGTTTGCAGGCGTGTTTATTTATGTGCGCCCGTTTTTTTTCAGCATTCTTCAGCATCCACATCCATCCATCCTTATTTTCACTATGAGCGAATTAATACGAAACGTAAGCGACGCCAGCTTCGACGCCGAGGTATTGCAAGCCGACGGTCCGGTTCTGGTCGACTACTGGGCCGCTTGGTGCGGCCCATGCAAAATGATCGCGCCTTTGCTTGACGAAGCCGCCAAGCAGTACGAAGGCCGTGTTACCATTGCAAAACTCAACGTCGACGAAAATCCCGACACCGCTGCTCGGTTCGGCGTTCGCGGCATCCCCACCCTTATGTTGTTCAAAGACGGCAAAGCCGCCGCAACCAAGGTAGGGGCGCTGTCCAAATCCCAGTTGGCCGCCTTCCTCGACGAATCCGTTTAATCGTATTCAATACCTTGCGCGCGGGCTCGTCTTGAGCCCGCCACCCACTTTGCACGAATCCCCTTCTTTTCTCTCATGCACCTCACAGAACTAAAAGCGCTGCACGTTTCGCAGTTGCTCGAAATGGCCGCGAGTCTGGACATCGACAACGCGAGCCGACTGCGCAAGCAGGAAATCATGTTCGCCATCATGAAGAAGCGAGCCAAACAAGGCGAGCAAATCTTCGGCGATGGCGTCCTTGAAGTCCTGCCGGACGGCTTCGGCTTCCTGCGCTCGCCCGACACGTCGTATCTGGCCAGCACCGACGATATTTACATCTCCCCCTCTCAGATACGCCGTTTCAACCTGCATACCGGTGACTCCATCGAAGGCGAGGTGCGTGTACCCAAAGACGGCGAGCGCTATTTTGCGCTGGTCAAGGTGGACAAGGTCAACGGCATGCAGCCCGAGGCCATCAAGCACCGCATCATGTTCGAGAACCTGACCCCTTTGCATCCCGATAAGGTCATGACGCTCGAACGCGACATCAAAAGCGAAGAGAACATCACCGGCCGCATCCTGGATATCTTCGCGCCATTCGGCAAAGGACAGCGCGCACTGATCGTCGCCAGCCCCAAATCAGGCAAGACGGTAATGATGCAGCACATTGCTCATGCCATTGCCACCAATTACCCCGATGCGACCATGATCGTGCTGCTGGTCGACGAGCGCCCAGAGGAAGTCACCGAGATGCAACGCACCGTGCGCGGCGAAGTCGTGGCCTCCACTTTCGACGAACCCGCGACCCGCCACGTGCAGGTGGCCGAAATGGTCATCGAAAAAGCCAAGCGCCTGGTCGAGCTCAAGAAAGATGTGGTGATCCTGCTCGATTCCATCACCCGCCTGGCTCGCGCCTACAACACTGTGGTGCCCGCTTCAGGCAAGGTGCTTACCGGCGGCGTAGACGCCAACGCACTGCAACGGCCCAAGCGCTTCTTCGGCGCGGCGCGCAACATCGAAGAAGGCGGCTCGCTAACCATTATCGGCACCGCTCTTATCGAGACGGGCAGCCGTATGGACGAAGTCATCTACGAAGAGTTCAAGGGCACAGGCAACTCCGAGGTGCACCTCGAGCGCCGCCTGGCTGAGAAGCGCATTTACCCAGCCATCAATCTCAACAAATCCGGCACTCGCCGCGAAGAGCTCCTCATCAAGCCTGAATTGCTGCAAAAGGTCTGGGTGCTGCGCAAGTTCATCCACGACATGGATGACGTCGCCGCCATGGAATTCATTCTCGACAAAATCCGCGCCACCAAGACCAATGCCGAGTTCTTCGAGATGATGAAAAAATAATCACAGCGAACATTCGATAACTCTGCCGGCCCCAGCGGTTCGGCTGCGTACCACGAGTACCTTCTTGATGACACTACCAACACTGAATCAGTTTCTAGACCAGGTCCAGGCCCGTGATCCACATCAACCGGAATTCATGCAGGCCGTCAAAGAAGTCATGGGCTGTTTGTGGCCCTACATCGAGCAAAACCCGCGCTACGCCGAAATGGGATTGCTCGCACGCTTGGTAGAGCCCGAACGGGTGATTCAGTTTCGCGTCTCATGGGTCGACGACAACGGAAAGGTGCAAGTCAATCGTGCCTTCCGCGTCCAGCACAGCTCGGCCATCGGCCCCTTCAAGGGCGGCATGCGCTTCCATCCGTCGGTCAACCTTTCCATCCTCAAGTTTCTGGCCTTCGAGCAAACCTTCAAGAACGCTCTGACCACGCTGCCCATGGGCGGCGGCAAGGGCGGTTCCGATTTCGACCCCAAGGGCAAGTCCGACGCCGAGGTCATGCGTTTTTGCCAGGCCCTGATGCTCGAGCTTTACCGTCATCTGGGCCCCAATACCGACGTGCCCGCGGGTGACATCGGCGTGGGTAGCCGCGAGGTCGGCTTCATGGCCGGCATGATGAAAAAACTCTCCAATTCATCAGCCAGCGTGTTTACCGGCAAGGGCGTCACATTTGGCGGCAGCCTGATCCGCCCCGAAGCCACGGGCTACGGCACGGTGTATTTCGCCGAAGAAATGCTCAAGCACATGCGCCAATCACTCGATGGCCTGACTGTCTCTGTCTCCGGCTCGGGCAACGTGGCTCAATACGCCATCGAGAAATGCATGCAGATGGGCGCCAAGGTGCTCACCGTATCCGATTCGCACGGCTGCGTGGTCGACAAGACGGGCTTTACGCCGGCCAAGCTGGCAGCGCTTATCGAACTGAAGAACACACGCCGCGAGCGCCTGGAAACCTATGCGCAGGAACAAGGCCTCGTTTACGAGGCCGGCAAACGACCTTGGCACGTACCGGTCGACGTCGCCCTTCCCTGCGCCACCCAAAACGAACTCGATCTCGAAGACGCGCAGGTCCTTATCAAGAACGGCGTGCGCTGCGTGGCCGAGGGCGCCAATATGCCTACCAGCCTCGACGCCGCCCATGCCTTCATTGAAGCCGGCGTGCTGTATGCGCCGGGCAAAGCCAGCAACGCCGGCGGGGTCGCCGTGTCGGGCCTTGAAATGAGCCAGAACACGTTGCGCCTGAACTGGACCCGCGAAGAAGTTGAAAGCCGCCTGCACTCCATCATGCGCGACATTCACGAAAGCTGCGTACACTACAGCGGCCAAAAACCCGGAGAACGGGTCAACTATCTGAATGGCGCCAACATTGCCGGCTTCGTAAAGGTGGCTGACGCCATGCTTCAGCAAGGCGTGTACTAGACTCATACCGGCCTTGCCGAAATTGGCGGCGTGCTTCGGCACGGCCGCCGATTTTCATTTTTAGCGCCGGCCCGCCGGCTTCGCACACGACGCCGCTTCAGCGCATTGCGCCAGCGGCCGCGCCAACAGAGCCGCTCAATTCGTCTGCCTCATGCAGGCCGTTGCGCGCTTCGTCGCTCAAGGTAATGTCGCCGCCCTCAATTCGTTCAACGTTCGGCGCCTCTTGTGCCGATGCTGCGGGAGCTGCCACTTCGCGCAGTTGCGGCGTGTTCAGATCGCCCCCCACGTCGTAATGCACAGTCATGGCCTTGGATAAAGGCTTGCTGAGCAACCACTGGGTGACGAAGGCTCCCAGGCCCACGATGGGGTTGATGGCAATGCCTGCCGCCACAGCGCCGCCGCTGACGTCGAGCTTAGGCACCACCATGGCCTGAAAATCTATCTTTTCTGTGGTCAGGTCGACATCGCCTCCGATGCTGATGGTCGCCACGGGGCTGACCACCTGATAATCGTTGGTCGTGAGGACACCGTCGTGAATATGCAATGTGCCGGCAAGGCGATCAAAAGGAAAGCCTTCCTTGAAGATGGAAGCGGGATCAAAACTTAAAGTTGCCAACCGCCGGATGGACTGCATGGATAGCAATTCAAGCAGGCGAGCCGAGCGCGAATTGACCGTGCTGAATCGCCCTTGCGCCAGTTCGAGCCGTAGCTGCCCGTTAAGATCGGAACGCTTGAAGCGCCAAGGCATATTGCGCCACTCGAAACGCCCTTTGAGCGTGCCGTGCCCCTTCTGCATGAACTCCTCGAGCTCAATCTGTTCCAGGAAAGCGCCAAGATCAATGAAACTGGCTTCAGCGTCGAGCGTCAGGCCCCGCTCGGGCCCGGTCAGCCGCCAAATGCCCGAGCCATGCAGCGAAGCCGACGGATTAACCAGGCTAAGCTCGTTCAGGCGCCAAAAGCGGCCCCGTTGCTCATTGACCCCCTCAACCTCAAGTTTGCCCACAGAGCGCCCGTACAGGCGAAGGTTGTCCACCTTGAGGCTAACGGCAGGAACATCGACCTCACCCGCCCAAGAGTCTTCCTCCTGCGCTGTTCGCGCCGATGCGTCTGACGCTTCGGCGCCGGGGCCGGTTTCCTTCTTCTCGGAAGTTTCCGCGCCCAAGGCCAGGCGATCAAAATGAGCATCGACCCGGCCTGTGGAATGGGCATCGGCCTCGTGCCAATACACCGTGCCTGCGGTTCGAGCGGAAGCTATGTCGAAACGCCATTGCAAAGGGCGCTCGTGCTGCGCCGTCACGGTTGCGGTGTCCAGCTCTAGGCCGTAAAGCTGCATGACGTCGGCTTGCAGCCGTACCCTCTGCGTTTCGGGAAAGAGCTCGCGTTCGACTGATTCGCCGGCCGCCCCGGCGGAAGGGACGCCGAATTCATCCACGGCGGCTTCCCACTCGTTGACGTCGATGCGAGAGTGCTGCATGTCGATGACAATGCCGGCAGCCGGTAGTGTTTGCGGCAAGGTGGTACCCACTGCGCCCGAAACGAAGTATGGGCCGTTTCCAACGCCCTCGCGGCGCAGGAACCAGGCTTTCAATTGTGGGCCCAGTCCTACTTTCAGGTACATCTGACCCGCGGATGGGGCGGGCGTCCACTGTATCTCGAGCTTGCGCCGCGTGCCAGACGGTTTCCCCGCCGGCTCCGGCAAATCAATGGCAAGGTCGTGCAGATCGCTTTGCGCGGTCATGGCATAGCGGCCCGAGTTTTGACGTCGCAGCGAGGCCTGATAGGCGAACGACCCATCCAGCCGATTCATGCCCTGTACTGCGACATACTCACCAAGCGCCTCGGCGGTGATCCGACCCGTCATCTCGAGCCCTTTTCGCCCGCCTCCTATGCCTCCGTTGAACGCAGCCGGGCCGCCCAGAAGCCGCGCCTGGAGCCGGTCGGCGCTGAAACCCGTTTCCGTAAACTCAAGCTTTCCGCTTACCTGCTCGAAGGGCGGCGCCTGAGGGTCCAACGACACCATTCCACCCTTGAAGTTGACCGCGCCCTTAACCTGGGTGTCATCAACGTTCAGCAATGGTATCGTCAATCGCAACGGCACATCCCAATCGCCATCTGCCGTTGCCGGGTCGAGAAAGCCGTCAAGCAGGCGCTGCAAGGGCGAGTTATGTGCCAGCGCAAGATAAGCCTGAGCAGGCGCGCGAGTCATTCCGTCGATGCCAAGCACAGAATCTTGTTCAATGTTGGGAATGCGAGCCACGATGTCGCGCAACTGAATGACATGACCGTTTGCCGGAAACACCACGGCTTCATCCGCAGCAATGCGTAAGTCGACCCGATCCAGCAGGACGTGACCGCTTACTTGGCGCAACGCAGGCCAGCTCTCCTCTGGGGTGGGGCCAGGCGCATAGTCAATAACCCCATCGCGAAACCTGCCTTCGATACGGAAGGCGCCCGAGCCATCGCCAAACGGAAAATGCTCCAGGTCGCCCCGAAGCACCGCCTTGGCATTTTCTATTTCGCCGTCCAGCAGGCCCTTGGCGAGCCATTGACGCGCATCCAGGTTGACGCTGGTGGGCATGTATAAATCGATGCCGTCCAAGGTCGCGCGACGAAATACCCCCCGGATGTCCGCCAGACCGGCCGCACCGGAACCGCCCTCTCGCCACATTCCTTGCCATTGCAGATCCATGTCGTCATTGACCACATGGGTATTGTCGAAATGCGCCGCCAACCCCCCGGTGGCTTGGCGCAGCACGTTGCCCTGCATGGTTATGTGGTTGAATTGCAAGCCGTGTTCAAAAACCCCCGGGGTATGCAGCGCAAGGCCGCGGGCGTCAATCCAGAAGCGCACCGGCGGCCCATCTTCAGCCCCGTGAATGGGCGCCTCGGGTTCGCGCGAAGGCATTTCGCCAGCCTGTTGCATGGCGGACGGCGCAACAAGCGACTCGAAAGCCTTGAGGGCGCCCGCGTAGGCCGGCCACGAGCCGTCAATAAACAATTCGACTCCTTCGCCTGCTACCTCGCCCTCATCGCCCAGCAGCCAGCGTCCCTGCTCGACCAGCACATGGGCGGCCACCCGCTGGGGCTCGGCTTCAGAAAACCCAAGCCACCATTGCGCCGAGACATCGCCCGCTCGCATGTGGCCCGGAATATCCATCCACGGCCGCCAATGGACGGGGGACATGCCATCCACGTTCACATAAAGCATGCCTTCCCAAGCCAGCGGATCGGAACGCTCAAGCTGGGCGTTGGCATAGTTGAAATCGCCCCGCATCTCGAAGCGGCGCCCCAGTTGCGCAGGCGGCGTGGCGCTTAACACCATGTGATGGCCTTCAGCATCCGAAACAAGCCCGAGCGTTACCGCCTCCAGCCGCAGGACGCTGCCATCGCGGGTGTCATCGCGCCAGCTTATCGCCGCGTCGCGCAAAGCGATGCGCGGTTGATTGACCAGCCACTGCACCAAAGGATGATCCAATGCGAACTCGACGCTATCGTCGGCATCCTGGGCCTCAATATTGCGGCCCAACACCCATATTCTTTGCTGCGCGTCCCGCCTGGCTTCGATATCCAGGCCTTTCGCCTCGATGTAGGAGAAACGTGGCAGGCCGCTGAGCAAGCCCTGCCAACTAAGCGTGGCGCGAATGCCGGGCAGCCGCAGTGCCTGGCTGCCGTGCTCGTCGACAACAACCACATCGTTGAGCTGGAAATGCGGGTGCCAGCCTTTCCAGCCGGCTTCGATACGCCCCAGGGTGATGGGGGTATCCAGCGCTTTGGAAAGCTCGGCCTGGATGCGAGGACGCCAATGGTCGATATTCGGCGTGATGCCGTATCGAACTACGAGAAACAGCGCCCCGGCAAACAGGTACAGTACCAGGGCCATATAGCCCAGTACACGAAGGAGCGCAGAAATTCGAAACACGTGTCAGGTAGCCAGTACAGAGGAATATGCAGTATCTTTTCAGACTTATACCTGAAAGTCGAGCAATCGTCGCATCAACCCCGCAATCCATGACTACCCCTCCCCAATTATTATTCCAGGCCTTGAAATGGTCCGGCGCACTGCGCCGCAAGACCGGCTCGAACGAGACATTTTTCCTGTGGCTGGAGCAAGCCTGCAAAAACGCCGTAAACAGCTCTGTGATCCAGGCCTGGTTCGACGAATTGCGCGGCGACCTGCCGGCCGGGCCAGCCCTTTGCAGCACCGAGGCGCGCCGGATACTGCGCCGGCTGCGAGAGCGCGTCTTCTACACCCTGATGGTGCGAGACATAAACGGCAAGGCTTCCCTGTCCGAGGTGACAGACGCCACCAGCGCCCTGGCCGACCTGGCCATCGCCCAAGCCTACCAAAGCGTGGCCACCGAACTGGCTGAAGTGCACGGCACGCCGCTAGACCCGGACACCGGCCTGCCCCAGGAAATGTTGATCATCAGCATGGGCAAGCTGGGCGGCAAAGAGCTCAATGTGTCGTCTGACATCGACCTTGTCATGCTGTACGGCGAAGAAGGCGAAACCACCGGCCGGCGCAAGATCAGCCACCACGAGTTCTATGGCAAGGCCGCACAACGCATGATGCCCGTGCTTTCCGAGCCCGATGCCGACGGCCAGGTTTTCCGCACCGATTTACGCCTGCGGCCCGACGGCGACTCGGGGCCCCTGGCATGGAGCCTGGACGCCCTGGAGCATTACTTGGTGGCACAGGGCCGGGAATGGGAACGCTACGCGTGGTTGAAAGCCCGGCCCATTGCGGCCAGCGCCTTCGAAGGCAGCAATCTTCGCGCACAATTATCCCAGCTCGAAGCGCTGCGGGTCCCCTTCGTCTATCGAAAATACTTTGACTTCGACGCACTGTCGGCACTGCGCCAACTGCGTGAACGCATCCGCCAAGATTGGCAGCGCCGCGCACAGGCACGCACCGGTGTGGACGCTACCCACAACATCAAGCTGGGCGATGGGGGAATCCGCGAGATTGAGTTCATCGTACAGCTGAACCAGTTGATACGAGGCGGTCGCATGCCCTCATTGCAAAAACGCGGCCTTCTGCCTGCATTGAAACGCCAGAAAGCCGCCGGCGTCATACCTGAAGCAATCGCCGACCAGTTGCGCGAGGCCTACCAGTTCCTGCGCCGTACCGAGCACATGCTGCAATACCGCGAAGACGAGCAAACACATCTTCTGCCTTTCGATCCGGCCCTGCGCGAGCAACTGGCGCACGCCATGGGCATGGAGCCCGAACAATTTGAAGCCCGGCTTGCCCAGCACCGGGAATTCGTCAACCAGACCTTTCGCAACGCATTCAGGCTGGCAGGCATGGGCGAGGCCGACGAGGATGCTTCCACCGGCCCTGCATCAGAGGGCAACCTGAGCGACCACGTCCAGGATCAACTGGGCGATCAAGCCGGCACGCTCAACCAACGCATCGACACCCTGCTGGGCACGCATCGCATACGCAGCCTTCCGGCCAACAGCCGCAAGCGGCTTGATGCGTTGCTTCCGGCCCTGATCAACGCCGCCGCCAATACACCCGACCCGGAGCAGACCGCCATCCGGTTGCTCGACCTGATCGAACACATCGCCCAGCGCAGCGCCTACCTGGCCTTGCTGGCCGAATACCCTGAAATCCTGGCGCGGGTGTCGCGCATTGTGGGCGCCAGCCCCTGGGCCGCTCAGTACCTGTGCCAGTACCCCCTGCTATTGGATAGCCTGATCGAATGGCATTCGCTGATGTCGCCGCTTGACCTGACTACCTACGCGCAGCAACTGCACGACGAACTGGATGCAACCGTGTTGCCGGACGGCAAACCCGATGTCGAGCAGCAGATGAACCTGATGCGCGACATTCAACGCCAGATCAGTTTTCAGCTGCTGGCCCAGGACCTGGCCGGCGTGCTTACAGTCGAACAGCTTGCCGACCAGCTTTCGGGGCTGGCCGACATGCTGCTGGAGGAAACCCTGCATCGCGTCTGGCCGCTTGTCCAGCCCAGGGGCGCGCCTGTGGCCGACGCGCTGCCGGCCCCCCGGTTCGCCATCATTGCCTACGGCAAGCTTGGCGGCAAAGAACTGGGCTACGCTTCCGACCTTGATCTGGTCTTCCTGTACGATGATCCACGCGACGACGCCCCCGAAGTTTATGCCAAGCTCGGCCGCCGTATGACCTCCTGGCTTTCCACCATGACCTCTTCGGGCCGGCTCTACGACGTCGACCTGCGCCTGCGCCCTGACGGGGACGCAGGCATGCTGGCCGTGTCCCTGGACGCTTTCTTGCAATACCAGTCGAAGCACGCCTGGCCATGGGAGCACCAGGCCATTACCCGCGCCCGCTACGCAGCCGGCGACACAACGGTGGGAGAACGCTTCGAGGCCGTTCGCCGCGACATCCTGCTGACCGAACGCGACCCCGCAAAATTGCAGCAAGACGTGCGTGACATGCGGGAGAAAATCAGCGCCGGCCACCCCAACAGCTCCCAAGACTTCGACCTGAAGCACGATCGGGGCGGCATGGTGGACGTCGAGTTCGTCACGCAGTATCTTGTCCTGGCCCACGCCCGCCAATATCCGGTCCTGGTCGAAAACCTGGGCAACATCACTTTGCTTAAGCTTGCGGGCGAACACGGCCTGATTCCTCAGCAACTGGCCACCGAGGTGTCCGACGCCTACCGCGTCTTTCGCCGAATGCAGCATTCACTGCGCCTGCAAGGCGCCGAGAAGGCCCGGGTATCGCCCAGTCTGCTCGCCTCCGAGCGCGCCTGTGTGCGGCTGTTGTGGAGCACGGTCATCGGAGAATAAGCCCGCATGCAGCGGCCTTCGCCGCATACCGCACCCTGTCGAAACTGGCAGGCATTACAATCAACAGGCCCTGAAGCGCTTTGACTTCAACGAAACCCATGCCGATTCTTTACCGAACATGTCGCGGTGGATGCGGCCCGGGGTCTCATCATCGACTCGCTTTGCAAGGCACGGTCCTGGTGGCTGTGCACGGCGGGTTGCGGCTTGAATAACATCAAAAGCAGGCAGAACGTGACACACTACGATTACATCGCCATCGGCGGCGGCAGCGGAGGCATCGCCTCCGCCAATCGCGCCGCCATGTACGGTAAGAAATGCGCATTGATCGAGGCCAAAGAGCTCGGCGGCACATGCGTCAACGTGGGCTGCGTGCCCAAGAAAGTCATGTGGCATGCGGCGCAAATCGCCGAGGCCATTCATCGCTACGGCCCCGATTACGGCTTCGACACCACGGTCAATCGCTTCGACTGGAGCACCTTGGTCAAGAACCGAAGCGCATACATCGACCGCATCCATGCTTCGTACGATACGGTGCTGGGCAAGAACCAGGTCGATGTCATTCGCGGCACGGCAAGGTTCATCGATGCGCGCACCATCGAGGTTGACGGCCGGCAATACACTGCCGACCACATCCTGATCGCCACCGGCGGCCGTCCCTTGCTGCCTGATATTCCGGGCGCCGAACACGGCATCGACTCCGACGGCTTCTTCGCGTTGCCTGAGCCGCCGCAGCGGGCAGCCGTCGTTGGCGCAGGCTACATCGCCGTGGAGTTGGCCGGGGTGCTGAACGCACTGGGCTCGCAAACCCATCTTTTCGTGCGCCGGCACGCCCCGCTGCGCAATTTCGACCCCCTGATCACCGAAACCCTCGTTCAGGTCATGCGAGAGGAAGGCCCCGCCCTGCACACCGACGCCGTGCCTCGCGCGGTGGAAAAGAATCAGGACGGCAGCCTGACACTGCACCTGGAGAACGGCAACAGCCATACCGTGGATTGCCTGATCTGGGCGATCGGCCGCGAACCCTACACGGCCCATCTCAACCTCGAAGCGGTGGACGTGGAATTGAACCCCGGCGGCTACATCGCAGTGGATAAATACCAGAATACCAACGTGCCCGGCGTATACGCGGTTGGCGACATCACGGGGCAAATCGAACTTACCCCAGTAGCAGTCGCCGCCGGACGCCGCCTTTCAGAGCGCCTGTTCAACAACAAGCCGCAAGAACACCTCGATTACAGCAACGTGCCCACGGTGGTGTTCAGCCATCCGCCCATCGGTACGGTGGGGCTAAGCGAGCCCGAGGCCCGCGCCAAGTTCGGCGACGATGCGGTCAAGGTGTATCAGTCGGCCTTCACAGCCATGTACACAGCCGTCACCCAGCACCGCCAGCCATGCCGCATGAAGCTCGTCTGCGTGGGGCCGGAAGAGAAGATCGTCGGCATCCACGGCATCGGCTTCGGCATGGATGAGATGCTGCAGGGTTTTGCGGTGGCGCTGAAGATGGGGGCCACCAAGAAAGACTTTGACGACACTGTGGCCATTCACCCCACGGCGGCCGAAGAGTTCGTGACAATGCGGTAGGCGCGCAGGTTCTTTAGGCGCCGTGCGCGCCACCGGCAGCGTTGCCTAGCGACACTCCGAACAACATTGAAGCGAGCCCCTGTGATGCGGGTACTGCCTGGGGCGGGCGTTGGCGGGAGAGCCAGGCGCCGTTGAAGGGAGGGCGAAGGCCCGGACGAAACGGACAGGCGGGCCGAAGGCCGACCGCCTCCGCCCGCCCCAGGCAGTACCCGCAGCGCAGGGGCGGCATTAGAACTAACAGGCGAAATTAAAAATGGTCGGTCAGGCGGTTTGTGGCAGCGCCCTCCAACGCACATTCTCAGCTTCTCCAACTCGAACGGCTTGCTTTGAAGCACCGTGTAGGACAGCGCTTCGCTGTTGCAGGCTGGCGCGTCCGGCTTTTTAAAGTCTGCTGTGCGTCCGTGTTTTGGAATATGCTGCGCCCGGACTAAAATATAAGTTACGCCTATCAGCAACAAGGGATACGCTTACTGATAGTTGCGGAAATGCCAGCCGGATATCCGTCATCTTTCACCGAACCCGCCCAGCAGGCTGCACGGCGGGCCGGATACTTTGCCTTGATTTAGATTCCATGACTGAATTCCAACGCCCTGTCCTTAAACTACCGGATTCCCGCAAGAAGGTGCTGATGCATTCTTGCTGTGCGCCCTGTTCGGGCGAAGTGATGGAAGCCATGACGGCGTCCGGCATCGATTATTCGATCTATTTCTACAACCCGAACATCCATCCTGATCGCGAATACGCAATCCGCAAGGACGAGAACATCCGTTTTGCCGAAGAACACGGCATCGAATTCATCGACGCCGATTATGATCGCGACAACTGGTTCGAACGTGTCAAAGGCCTGGAAAACGAGCCCGAGCGAGGCGAGCGCTGCACGGTTTGCTTCGACATGCGCTTCGAGCGCACCGCGCTCTACGCCCATGAGCACGGTTTCGACACCATCACCAGTTCGCTGGGAATCTCGCGCTGGAAGGACATGAACCAGATCAACGGCTGTGGCGAGCGCGCGGCGGCCCGTTACCCCGACCTGGTCTACTGGACCTACAACTGGCGCAAGGGCGGCGGCTCGGCGCGCATGATCGAAATCTCCAAGCGCGAAGAGTTCTATCAACAAGAGTACTGCGGGTGTATTTATTCCCTGCGCGACACCAACCGCCACCGCCGATCTCAGGGCCGCGAGGCGATCGAGATCGGGGTCAAGTTTTATGGGCGGGACGATTAAGGGCCGATGCAGCGACTGTGGCGGCGAGATTGTCGCGGCTACGTAAGCAAAAGACTATTTCAAAGGAATTTCCATTCTCTTGAAGTAATCGTTCAACACATGGTGAATGGCCGATTCGAGTTTCACCATTGGCCCTGGCTTGAAGTATTTTGATTTCATGGCAAGCTGTAAAGAATCGATCATCAAGCGGTCTTCTTCCAGCACGGTTAGCTGGTAATCCGCATATATCTTGGCTTTCGCTTCGAAATCGGGCACCGAAAAAAACTCTTCGGGAAAGAGGTGATAGCAAACCAGCCGGCAGCTATCCACACCCGTGGGCCAGATGACGATATAGCGCACCTGATCAATGCGGGCGAACATATGTGCGTTTGGCGGCATCCTTACGGTGCCTCCAAACGTATTCTCAAGCTCGGGATCAAGCCACGGCATACGTCCGAACCGGCTCTTCCCATCGGGAGTAGCCGGCGCCGTTACATGGTAGTAGCCTACGCGCCCGTTATCGCCCAACTTGATCTGGTCCGCCGTGGCGTTGAAATGCTTGCCAAACGTATTGGCATGCAGCGTCTTCACATGATAAATATCCAATAGGTTTTCAACGGCGAATTTCCAGTTGCACGCCAAGTCGACGTGCAATTTGGCTGACAGGCGGCAGTTCTCCTGCTTCAGATAATCGAAATCAGTCTTGTACTCTGCGATGAACTCCTCGAATGGCCGTGGAGCATCACTGAAGTTGATGAAGACGTTGCCTCCCCATAAGCCCATGGCGATTTCAGGAAGGCTGCAGGTGCTTCGGTCAAACGTTGTGTTGTCGCCGACCAGCGCCGCGCCAAGCAACTTGCCATCCAGCCGGTACGTCCAGCTGTGATAGGGACACGAGAATACTTCCGTATTGCCTTTTCCGAACGCGACCTCCACCCCACGGTGCGCACAGACATTGGCGAATGCCCTAAGCGTCCCGCTCTTGTCGCGCGCCAGCAAAACCGGTTCATCCAGCCAGCGCAACGCCAGGTAATCGCCGGCATTTTCGATCTCTTCCTCACGAGCGACCAACAGCCACTCTTTCATGAAGATCTTCTGTTTCTCCTCGTGCCAGACTTCGGGACTGGCGTAGATGTCAGGCAGAGCATGGCGGGCCTGCGTGACCGGCATGCGCACCTGAGCCACCTGACTGGATGCTACAACTGACGACATATGCAACTCCTGTATGAGCCTTGACTACGAAATCGCCCTGCCCGCATCAACGATCAGTTCGTCGTTGAGCCAGACAGACTGCGCGGAAATGACCCCATCGGGATGGTTCTCGCCGCCCCCAGGCACCCACCATGGCAAACCCAGGCCTATGGCGTTGCACCCCATGGCGCGAATGTCTTCCACAAAACACTTGCCCGTGAATTGAGCCTTGGGATGCACTCCGTGGGTAAAGTGAATGACATATCCGAATTGTCCGCCGCCCGCTCGCAACAGCGCCCGCTCCAGCACATGACGATCATTCCCCCAACCCTCGACCGCCTGGATCCGTCCATCAACCTGAAGGGTGAGCGGGCTGCGCAGCGGCGTGTAATACTCGTGAAACACAGACTCCAGCACAACTTTTCCAACCACGGTTTCCATCTGGGGATACAGCCCGCAGGCCCCCGGGATCATGTATGTGCCTGGCGCGGCCGCCTGTCGCTTGACGCTGCCTTTCGGCTTTTCCAGCAGATAACTTACGTCGGTGCCCAGCGGTGAAGTAATGCGTACCCGCCCTGCCTGGGCCTGTCTCGTACGGGCCTGGAAGGCCTCCATGTCGTCAAGCACGCCACCCAGCACACCGCTGCCGAAAAGGCGCAGCAAGGCCTCTGAATCGAGGTCGCTGGCCAACATATATCGCACCTTGTCCTGTTCCATGATTTGCGCGTGCAGCGTTGAACCCGCAAGATAGGGGTACGTCAAATCGATCCAGACATCGCAGGCCGCCGCGGCCCCGGAAAGCGGAGCAGGAAGATAGGGATCTGCAAGCTTGCCTTGAAACGGCAGCTGCGGCATCGACAGAACGCACGGTCGGACACCCATGGCAATCAGGACCGCGACAATCGACTGCAAGACGCCTGAATCGCTTCGCGTATCCGCCGTAAGCAACACGTTTTCGTTCGTCTTCACGCACATGTAATCCACGAATGCCTGAGCCGCACCGTAAAGCTCGGGCGGTAACGCACGATTACGCATAAGCCGCGCTCCTTTTCCTCAAATGCACTTCGATTGAATGAGCCACCTCAAGCAAAAACTCGTCTTGGCCCACTTTTGCAAGCAGTTGGAACCCAATCGGCAAGCCTTCTGGCGACAGGGCGCCACGCAAGGCTACGCCCGGGTTCCGGCTTAGATTGAAGGGGTAGCCAAACGGTGTCCAGGCACGGGGATTAGCCTGGGTTTCAGGGCAGTCCGGCATATACAAGCACGCATCGAACGCCGCAGTGGCAGTCATGGGCGTGAACAACAAATCGCATTTATTCAGAAGCCCTGCCACCTGCTTCGAAAAACCTTCCCGATCCTGCATGGCACGTGCAAGCGGAACTTGCCCGGCCTGAATCCCTGCACGTCGTGCATCGCGCACCTGTGGGCTAAGCAACGCCACTTCGTCATCGCTAAGGTCACGCAGCTGCTCTGCATAATTGGCACGGGTATGCGCTGCGAAAATATCTACGGGATCGTGCCAATCGGGCTCGAGCTCGGTTACCGTCGCGCCTAAAGTGCGCAAGGCGTCCAATTGTTTGTCAAATGCGTTTGAAACATCGAGCGCAAGCCACGTTGCATAGCCCAGAGTCCTGCTTGCGACGATATGCAAGCCTTCCAGAGAGTCTCTGCCGGCAAGCTTGAAGACTCCTGCACCGTCAGCCTTCTGTGTCGACCGCGCACACAGCGGCTTCATGCCCAAGACATAGAGCAGCAATGCACAGTCTTCGACGCTATTGGCTATTGGCCCGGGGCAGGTCATGGTTTGCAAGATTTGTCCGCCACCAGACTGAAAGCGTCCTCCGGTGGGTTTATATCCGACCACGCCGTTGAGGGCGGCGGGCACTCTGATGGACCCGCCAGTATCCGTGGCCAGCGCTATCGCGCAGAACCCGGCGGCCACCGATACGGCTGCGCCGCCGCTGGACCCGCCCGCGGTGCGCGAAGCATCATGCGCATTGCGCGTGATGCCAGTCAACGGGCTGATGGTGACGGAGGCACCGCCAAACTCAGCGGTGGTGGTCAGCCCTATGATTACGGCGCCCGCATCCACCAAAGCTTGTACGATGGGCGCCGATCGAACGGCGGGATCGGGCGATGTAATAAGCGAACCACACCTGGACGGCAGCCCCTCGACCGGCAGCATGTCCTTCACGGTAACGGGCACGCCGTCCAAGGGGCTTAGCGGCCTACCCTCTTGCCAACGCATTTCAGATGCCTTGGCGGACAGGCAGGCCGCTTCTTGGTTCAGCGTCGCAATACAGTTCAGCTGTCCATCGTAGGCGGTGATTCTGGCCAGAATTCTGGCCAGTTCGTCAACCGGGGAATAGCCGTCTCGAAAACAGGAGATCAATTCACTCGCAAAAACGGGTGAATCAATCAGTCTCACTTACGCGTGCCCCGATTCGAAACGTGCCACGGAAGAAAGCGCCTGTCCGCCATATCGATAAGGCCGAAAAGCACCACCCCCATCACAGACAATATCGCAATGGCGGCAAATACGAGAGATGTCTGATAGGTTCCCTGCGCCTGCATGATGACGAATGCAAGCCCATTGCTGGAGCCCACGAACTCGCCCACGATCGTGCCGATCAGCGCAAGCGTGATGCCCACTTTCATGCCGGCGAAGATACTGGGCAACGCATTCGGAAACCGAATTTTCCAGAATATCTCGCTACCGGTGGCCCGATACGTGCGCACCATGTCCAGTTGGGCGGGGTCGACCGAGCGCAAGCCCAGAACACTATCCACAACAATCGGAAACACCGCGATCAGGAAAGCCATGAGGACTTTCGATTCGATATCTGTGCCGACCCAGATAATGAACAAGGGCGCAATTGCTATCTTGGGTATGGAGTTGAACGCCACAAGCCCGGTGAACAGGGTTCTTTCGACCAAGGGGGAATGCACAATGCAGATGGCCGCCAGCACGCCCACCAACACCGCTATCGCAAAACCGATAACCGTGGCGGCCAGTGTGTACATCGTGTGACCCAAGAGAAACCCTGCGTTCGCGACCAGTTCATGCGCAATATCGGTGGGTTTGGGAAGCAGGTACTCGCCGACCTCGAAAACCCTGCAGGCAATCTCCCAGATCAGCAGGAAAATAAGCGTCCCCAAAAGCGTGGTGAACGTCTTTCTTAAGACACGTTCCCCCATGCTCTGAGAATCCGGCGTGTTGCGGGAACCAGATTTTAATGTAGACGACGTTTGCATACTATTCACTACCCATTTGATCGAATATCCGCCGAATATGCGCGCTTAGTTCAATGAACTCGTGCGTGTCCCGCATAGTGATATCTCGCGGCCGCTCTAGATCGATATCCACGATCTCCATAATGCGCCCTGGATTGCGCCCCATCACAGCGACTCTATCCGACAGCAGGATCGACTCTGAAATACTGTGCGTGATGAACACGATGGAGGTTTTTCGCTTGGACCAGATTTTCAGCAAGTCAAGGTTGAGTTTGTCGCGCGTGAATTCATCGAGCGCTCCGAACGGCTCATCCATCAGAAGCAATGTCGGCTCGGTGATCAGCGCTCGACAGATCGCCACACGTTGACGCATGCCCCCGGACAACTCCCAGGGATACCTCTTTGCATAGCCGTCCAGGCCGACCATGCTCAGGAGCTCCATGGCTTTGTCGCGCAGTTCGCCCCGGCGGGTGCTGGCCTTGAACTCGAACGGCAAAAGCACGTTGTCGATGATGTTGCGCCAATCGAGCAGAATATCGCGCTGAAACACTACGCCCAGACCGTCCGGGGGGCCATTTACGGCTTTGCCGTCGACCTGGATGGTGCCGGAGGTTATCTCTTCCAGGCCCGCCAGGCAGCGCAGCACGGTGCTTTTGCCGCAGCCGCTGGGGCCCAGAAGACTGAAGAACTCTCCATCCTTGATGCTTAAATCAACGCCTGATAGGGCGGTAAGATCACCGCCGGCAGAATGGTAGACCTTACCAACCTGCTCAAGATGGATATGGACTGCTTTCTCTTGAGAATTGTTATTAACCATTTTTAACGGCGGTGATTTACGAACTGCGGAAGATTTCATGATGATGCGGGAATAAATTCGTTTGTATACATGGACTCGGCTTCTGCATCGGGTCCAACCAGTTTCTGCTCCTTCATGATGTCAATAGTCTCTTGCCAATCCGAAGGAGGCATCCAAAGCAGCGGCTGGTCTTTTGTCGCTTCCGTGTTTAGGAAGGGATAGAACGATTCGACCTGTGCCTTCATGAAGCCACGATTCAAGTTCGCATTGGGACGATGCTTCAAAAGCGCATCAATCGCAGGATCCAGCTCGCCGTCCTCGTAGATGGCCTTCCACGAACGCTGAAACACAGCAACAAAGTCCTTCAGCATTTGCGGACGCTCTTTGATAGTGGATTCATTAGTGATCAGGCCGGAGCTGGGCAAGCCGAGGCCGACGTCGGCAAAGAGCATCCCGTCGGAAGCGCGTGGGGTGAACTCTTTAAGTATATAAAGCGGAACAGTGGTGAACATCACATCACCCTTGCCTGCCATGTAGCTTGAAATCTTGGCAGAAAGATCGACGTTGATGAGTTTCACCTTGCTCTTTTCGACGCCAATCTTTTTGAGATAAGCATCAAGCATGGTCGTTTCAAACGAGCCGGCCGAATAAAGGATAGTCTTGCCTTCGAGATCTTGGGGCGACTTTATTCCGAGGCTGCTGTCATAAACCGCACCGTAATCGCCTTTGCGAACCACGTTTGCAATTGCCTTGATGGGCATGCCTTTATCGCGGCCCATTATCGCGGAAGACAGCACGGCATAAGCAATATCGTATCTGCCCGCAGCGACAAGCGCCGTTGCAGGACCGCTGCCGTTGCCGTCATCGATTTCGACGTTCAGCCCTTTTTCCTTGAACCATCCTTTTTCCACCGCGTAATAGAACGGAGCATGAAGGCCGTATGGCAGAAAATCCAATCGTACCTTGACGTTCTCTTCCGCCTTCGCAGGCGACATCATCAGACCCATTGCTACAGCAAGCATCACGAGCATGAGGCGTCCAAGCGTGGATCGGATATTGCCGACGCGGAAAACGTTAAGTCCGCCTGTTAATAATTTCATCGCAGTCTCCCCGGGGGCGCATAAGTGCATAGGTGCATTATTGGTAAATGTAACTTTCTTAGGACAATAAGTTCCAAAAAAAGAACTTGTACCAATAACGATATAGCCAAACCAGAGCTACTGTCAAACAAATTCACCCCAGGGCAAACCCTAGTAAGAGCGGTTTTAGAAGGAAAAAATAAGGTTCCGTTAAGCAAATTAAAAAGCCGATCTCAAGAAAAGAGACCGGCTTTTTGAACGATACAAAGTGGAGCACAATTTACCTGTGCCCCTCGGTTTACTTACTGAAGCGTCCGCTCAAACACGAACTCTCCGTCGCGCCAATCAACAGGTACGACATCCTTCGGCCCAAATTTGCCCTCGAGCAACAGACGGGCGACCGGGTTTTCAATGTACTGCTGAATCGCCCTTTTAAGCGGGCGCGCCCCGAACACAGGATCGAAACCAGCGCGCGCCAACTGCGCCAGCGCTGCATCGGACACTTCCAGACGCATGTCCTTGGCAGCCAGCCGCTCAGCCAGACGCTCAACCTGGATGCGTGCAATCGATTCGATGTGCTTCGATTCCAGCCCATGAAACACCACCACCTCGTCGATGCGGTTAAGAAACTCTGGCCGGAACGCGGTTTTCAGCTCGTCCCAGATCACTTCCTTTACCACCTCATAAGGCTGGCCGGCCATGCTTTGTATGTGCTGAGAGCCCAGGTTGGACGTCATCACGATGACCGTATTGCGAAAATCGACCGTTCGGCCCTGGCCATCGGTGAGGCGGCCATCATCCAAGACCTGCAACAATACGTTGAACACGTCTGGATGGGCCTTTTCAACCTCGTCCAGCAGAATCACGCTGTACGGATTGCGGCGCACCGCTTCGGTAAGATAGCCGCCCTCTTCGTAGCCCACATAGCCCGGAGGCGCACCAATGAGGCGGGCCACCGAATGCTTTTCCATGAACTCGCTCATATCGACGCGGATCATGTGGTCGTCGGAATCGAACAAAAAGTTGGCCAGGGCCTTGGTAAGCTCCGTTTTTCCCACGCCGGTGGGCCCGAGGAACAAGAAAGATCCATAGGGCCGCGAAGGGTCGGACAACCCCGCCCGCGAGCGCCGGATCGCATCGGCCACCAAAGTGACAGCCTCGTCCTGGCCCACCACGCGCTGGTGCAGGCTTTGCTCCATACCCAGCAGCTTCTCGCGTTCGCCTTGCATCATCTTGGACACAGGGATGCCCGTGGCGCGCGACACGACCTCGGCGATTTCCTCTGCGCCCACTTCGGTTCGCAGCAAACGCGGCTCATCCGTCTCATGGCCTTCCTTGCCGGCTTCGGCGGCTGCCAGGCGGCTTTCCAGTTCGGGGAGCTTGCCATATTGCAGCTCGGCCAACTTGTCGAATTGCCCCTTGCGCTGCAGCTCGGCCATCTCGGCCCGTACACGCTCGATTTCTTCCTTGATTGACTGCGAGCCCTGCACGGCCGCCTTCTCGGCCTTCCAGATCTCTTCGTAGTCGTTGTATTCGCGCTGGAGCTTCTCCAGCTCGGCATCAATGGCTTGCAGTCTGCGCAGCGACGCGTCGTCGGTGTCCCTTTTGACGGCTTCGCGTTCGATCTTGAGCTGGATGATGCGGCGGTCCAGCTTGTCCATGACCTCGGGCTTGGAATCGATCTCCATCCGTATGCGAGCGCCGGCCTCGTCGATCAGGTCGATGGCCTTGTCAGGCAAGAAACGATCTGTGATGTAGCGATGCGACAGTTCGGCCGCGGCAACGATGGCCGGGTCGGTGATGGCCACCCCGTGATGAAGCTCGTAACGCTCTTGAAGACCGCGCAGGATCGCGATGGTCGATTCGATATCGGGCTCGTTGATCTGCACTTTCTGGAAACGGCGCTCCAGCGCGGCGTCCTTCTCGATGTACTTGCGATATTCGTCAAGCGTGGTGGCGCCTATGCAATGCAACTCGCCGCGCGAAAGAGCCGGCTTGAGCATATTGCCGGCATCCAGCGCGCCTTCGGCCTTGCCCGCGCCAACCATGGTATGCAGCTCATCAATGAAGACGATGATGCCGCCTTCGTCGTGAGCCAGCTCTTTAAGCACCGCCTTAAGGCGCTCTTCGAACTCGCCGCGATACTTGGCGCCGGCCAGCAACGCAGCCAGGTCGAGAGAAAGTACACGCTTGCCCTTGAGGGTTTCGGGCACCTCGTTATTGACAATGCGCTGGGCCAGACCCTCGACGATCGCTGTTTTCCCCACCCCCGGCTCACCGATGAGCACGGGGTTGTTCTTGGTGCGGCGCTGCAGTATTTGTATGGTGCGGCGGATTTCATCGTCGCGGCCGATGACAGGATCAAGCTTGCCGCGACGAGCGCGATCAGTCAGGTCGGTGGTGTATTTATCCAGTGCTTCGCGGTTGGCCTCGCCCTCGGCGTCGGAGACTGCCTCGCCGCCGCGAATCGCTTCGATGGCCGCCTCAAGCGGCTTGCGTTGCAGGCCCGCGTCGCGAAGGATGCGTCCCGCCTCGCCCTTGTCATCGACCAGGGCCAGCAAGAACAATTCGCTGGCGATATATGTATCGCCTCGGTTTGCCGCCTCTTTGTCGGTACGCGCCAACACGGACTGCAAGTCGCGGCTGACCTGAACGTTATGGTCGCTGCCTTGTACCTGGGGCATGGCGGCGATGGCCGTGTCGACGTCCGACACGACCCTATTGACCGCAACACCTGCGCGGGCCAACAGGCTGCCCGCCCCGCTGTCATTGTCGGCAAGCAGCGCCGCCAGTACGTGTACCGGTTCAATGTAGGGGCTGTCGTTTCGTAATGCCAGGCTCTGCGCATCGGCGAAAGCCTGCTGAAGTTTTGTTGTAAGTTTGTCGAATCGCATGTTTGTTCAACTCGTAGATGGTTTCATGGCCATGCGTGCGAACAAAGCAAGTGGCACGCCCAGCCCTTGGTATGGTGTTTAGATGCGGACGTTGACAAAAATTTCAAGATGCGAAATCCAATGATGGAGAGCGCCACACGGGCTATCCATACTTTACACTCGGAATGCCGAAGAACAACATTCGAAAAAGGAACAGCAGGTCAATGGGAAAATTCAGGCAGCTGGAAAGCTTTGTTTCTGTCGCTACCTTGGGCAGTTTGTCGGCCGCGGCCCGGGCTGAAGGCGTCGCCCCGGCCATGATGGCACGCAGAATGAATGCGCTGGAAGGCCGGCTGGGCATCAAACTGATGGTTCGCTCGACGCGAAGGCTTTCACTAACGGCCGAGGGCATGCTGCTGTTCAACGATGCGCAGCGCATTCTACGAGAGCTGGCCGACGCCGAGAACCGAGTCGCGCAGGGCGGCGAACAACCCAGCGGACACTTGCGCATCAGTGCGCCCGCGGGTTTCGGCCGGCGTCATGTGGCACCCCTGCTGCCCGGGTTTTTGCGCAATCATCCCAAGGTCACCGTCACGCTCGATCTTACCGACAGGCTGGTCAACCTGATTGAAGAACGCTACGACTGCGCCATTCGCATCGGCGATCTGGACGACTCCAGCATTATCGGGCTGCGGCTTGCCGACAACCGGCGTGTGGTTGTGGCCGCACCCTCTTACCTGGCCCTGCACGGCACGCCGCGCTCTCCCGATGACCTTGTCCGCCACAATTGCCTGGCTTTTGGCGATCAGGGCAACAACCAGGCCCGCGGCTGGCTTTTCCGGCAACCCGACGGCCAGATCAAGCCGGTGCGCGTCAAAGGCACCATGTCATGCAGCGACGGCTCGGTACTGCACGACTGGACACTGCAAGGTCACGGCCTGGCCTGGCGGTCGCTCTGGGAAGTTAGAGAAGATCTGGCCACGGGCCGCCTGGTAACCGTGCTTGACGAACATGCGGCGCCCGCCAATGGTATTTTCGCCATGCTGCCCGAGCGCAAGCACTTGCCGTTACGCGTTCGCGCACTGGTCGATCTGTTGCGGGCGACCTATTCCCAGGACAGCTATTGGGCCACCCACTAACGGCCCCCCAAGCCTCCGGCGGCGGGACGCCCATCGTACAGTGGGTTCGCCAAAGCTTGTACAATGGGGACACCGGCCCGTACAACAATAAATATATTCGGCGGTTACCAGGATGCGTATGCAAAAAAGAATTTCGCTTTCGCCCGAGTCGACCCGCTGCTCGACTTGCATGTTGAATAGCTTATGCCTTCCGCTTGGCATCAACAGCAAGGATATAGCCAAGTTCGAAGAGGTTGTAAGCGAACGTATCCGCATTCCCAAGGGCAGCTCGTTGTTTCACCAGGGCGATCGTGCTGAAGCCATCTATGGCATCCGCTCAGGTTCCATCAAGACACAGCTCGAAGACGCCGTCGGGCAAGTTCAGGTTACCGGCTTTCTGTTGCCCGGCGAGGTCGTGGGCATAGACGGTTTCCTGAATACCACCCAGCTATCCAATGCCATCGCGCTCGAAGATACCGAAGTCTGCGTGGCCCGCATCGACGATATGGACCGTGTCGCGGCCAACGTGCCTGCGGTGCAGCATCAGCTACGCCGCCTCAGCAGCGAAGAGATCAAACGGTCTCAGCAGCTTGTGGTCGCACTGGGCGTGTTGCGGTCCGAACAACGCCTGGCGGCCTTCTTGCTTGATCTCTCGCAACGCCTGTCGGCGCTGGGCTACTCGCCCAACGAATTCGTGCTGCGCATGAGCCGCGAAGAAATCGGCAATTACCTGGGCCTTACCCTGGAAACCGTCAGCCGCCTGTTCTCGCGCTTTGCACGCGAGAACCTGATCCGCATACATCAGCGCGAGGTGCAACTGCTCGACCTGCCCACGCTGCGCCAGGTGTCAGGCATCGATTGCGCCTGAAACGCGTCTAGTAGGTATCAAGCGGGTCGGCTGCAGGGGGGCTGGGCGCCATGAACAAGCTTAACGCGCTTGACAGCGCCGCCATGATCCAAAACAGGAAGAACCCCCCGGCATACATTTGCTGTCTGGATAGCTCGATGAAGCCGAAAATGGGGATATCAAGCGGGTCGACCATGGCAAAGACCGTGGCGCTGGTGGCGGCCCCGATCAAGAAAGACGGCCAAAGTATCCACATCAGTGCGCGTAATTTCATGATGCATCCCCCGTGGCCTCCGCGCCTGCCGCCGCAGCGGCCGATGCGCCACGCTCGATAACCAGGCCTTTTTTGCTGCCCCCATCGGTGATGGGCTGGTCGGCGAAGTTCTGTACCGCCAGACCTATGGTTATTACACACCCCACGATTGCAGCCGCCGGGCCGGCCATGAGTATCCATGGCCAGGGCTCACGCCACCAGGGCTTGCTTTTGTTTGTCTCGCTCATGCTTGTTTGCCTCGTTATTACTTTGAACCACGCCGCTGGTGCGAATCGGCTTAATTGGGAACATAGAAACTGGTTGCCTCGGTGACAACTGTTTCACGCCCCTGATCCGACGTCGCCGTCAGCTGCAGCTGGATATCATACAGCCCCGGCGAAGATTCGGCAGCGGGCGCCCGAACCACAATGGGCACCAGGCGGTTTGCCGACCCCGCAACGACAAGCTGCTGATCGGCATGATCAGCCTGCACGACGGCAATGCCCGGCATGCCTGATGCGTCCAGCGCCAAGGTCAACGGAGTCTCGGACGTATTGATTATCTGCAGGCGATAGACGTTCTCGATCAGCCCGCCGGGCACTTCGCGCCCCAGCGCGCCGCGGTCGCGGATAACGTCCATGCGCAAGGTGCTGCGCGTAGCCATGGACACAACCAAGCCGATGGCGATGACAAGCAGCAACAGCGTATAGGCGATGACGCGGGGCCGGAGCAACCTGCGCCGTACCTGGCTTTGCGTCAAGCCTTCGGTGATGGCGCTGCCGGACGTATAGCGAATGAGCCCACGCGGATAATCCATCTTGTCCATGACCTGGTCGCAGGCGTCGACACAGGCGCCGCAGCCTATGCACATGTATTGCAGCCCATCGCGGATGTCGATGCCGGTGGGACACACCTGGACGCACAGGGTACAGTCGACGCAGTCTCCCATGCCGGCCTCCTTGTGGTCGATGCGCCGCGAACGGCCTCCGCGCGGCTCGCCACGCTTGTAATCGTAGGTGACCACGAACGTGTCATCATCGACCATCACGCTTTGGAAACGCGCATAGGGACACATGTATTTACAGACCGCCTCGCGCATGAAGCCCGCATTGCCCCAGGTGGCGAACGCATAGAACAACAACCAGAACCACTGCCACGGCCCCAGTGAAAGCGCCATAAGGCCGGCGCCCAGTTCGCGTATGGGCGCAAAATAGCCGATGAACGTGAACCCCGTCCAGAAAGCGATTAATACCCAGACGGAATGCTTGGCGGCCTTGAGGCCCAGCTTACGCGCATTCCATGACTGCTCGTCGAGGCGGATGCGTGCCAGGCGGTCGCCTTCGATCTTGCGCTCGACCCACATGAAAATTTCGGTGTAAACCGTCTGGGGACAGGCGTAACCGCAAAACAGGCGACCGGCCATGGCCGTGAACAGAAACAGCGCAAACGCGGATAGCACCAACAGAACCGCCAGGTACACCACGTCTTGCGGCCATAGAACCATGCCGAACAAATAGAATTTACGCGCGCCCAGATCAAACAGCACCGCTTGGCGGCCCTGCCATTGAAGCCACGGCAGGCCATAGAAAATGATCTGGGTGACAAACACCATGACAATGCGCCAGCGGGCAAAAATGCCCGAAACCGAACGCGGATAGACCTTGTTGCGTACATCCGTTAGAGCTTGCTCCACTTGGGGAGAGGTGCCCTTTTGCGGCCGCGCCACAACCTGGGGGCTCCAGGCCGGAGAGGCCTGGGCTCCTTGGGAGCCGCCCGCAGAAGAAGGTTTATTGCGATCGCTGTTCATCACGGTCCTCGTTAATCAGCTTGTTCGCCCTCGTTCGTCAGCCCCCACACCCAAGCCGTGAGCATGCGGATCTGCTGAGTGGTCAGGATGCGTTCCTGAGCCGGCATCTGGTTCTCGCGTCCGTTAAGGATGATATCGACGATGCTGGCTTCGGAGCTGCCATGCAGCCAGATGTTGTCGGTGAGGTTTGGCGCGCCCAGGGCAGTGTTGCCCTTGCCTTCCGCCCCGTGGCAGGCCACGCAGTATGTGTCGTAGCCGCGCTTGCCGGGGACGACGCGCAGCGAGTCGGCCGCCAGGCCGGACAATGAGCGGACGTACTGGGCAATGTCGGATGCCTCGGCGGGGCTGATGGTGCCGCGCCAGGGCGGCATGACGCCATGGCGTCCTTTGGTGATGGATTGCTCGATCTGTTCTGGTGTGCCGCCATACAGCCAGTCTCGGTCGGCCAGGTTGGGGAAGCTGGGGCCGCCACGTGCATCAGAGCCATGGCATTGCGCACAGTTGTTCAGAAACAGGCGCTGTCCGATCTGCTGGGCCTCGAGATCGCCCGCTATCTGCGGAATGCTCATGCTTTCGTAGCGCGCATAAACAGGAGCGATCTGCTCGGCCTGCGCCCTCTGTGCCTGCCGCACCGACTCGGCCGACGAGTAATTAAGCACTCCCTGGAAACTTCCAAGGCCGGGATACAGCACCAGGTAACCCAGCGCGAACACGCACAGGCCCAGGTAGAACACCGTCCACCAGCGGGGTACCGGGTTGTTGAGTTCGGACAGGTCGCCATCCCATACGTGTCCGGTTTCCTCGACCTGCTTCACCTCTTTCTTGAGCCAGGCCCGCTGGGAAAACAACAGCCAAACGCAAAATACGATGCCGCCCAACGCGATGGCCGCAATGTAATAACTCCAGCCGCTGTTAAAAAAGTCACTCATGAGACTCCCCTTGTTTCTTCTGTTCTGCGCCCTGCGCCTCTTCTTTTTCGGCCTGTTCTTTCTGCGCCGCCTGATCGACTTCGTCGGGCTGTGCAAACGGCAGCAGCGACGCATCGCGGTTGGCCTTGCTTCTGCCTCGCGAGAATGCCCACCAGACGATGCCGATGAAGGTGAGCAGCGCAATCAGAGTGGCGATTCCGTTGAATATGGACATCAGGGTTCTCCGGCCATGATGTCGGCCGCAGCCTGGCGTCCGGCCACGCCCAGGCCTTGCAGATAGGCCACCATGGCGTCTTCTTCGGTTTTGCCCTCAAGGGCCTCGGGAGCCGCCTCGATCTGCTCGTCGGTGTAGGGAACACCCAGATAGCGCAGCACGCGCATGCGTTCCTGGATGTTTGCTCCTTCGACCGTGTTGTGCTGCAGCCACGGATAAGCAGGCATATTGGACTCGGCCACGACGGCGCGCGGATCACGCAGGTGAATGCGGTGCCAATCATCGGAGTATCGCTGCCCCACGCGAGCCAGGTCGGGACCGGTGCGCTTGGACCCCCACAGGAAGGGACGGTCGTATACGAACTCGCCCGCGACCGAATAAGGCCCGTAACGCTGGACTTCAGACTGAAGCATGCGGATTTGCTGCGAGTGACAGCCCACGCAACCCTCCCGGATATACAGGTCGCGGCCTACAAGCTGCAGGGCCTCGTATGGCTCGATGCCCTCGACGGGCTTGGTGGTTGAATGCTGAAAGAACAACGGAATGATCTGGGCCAGCCCGGCGATGGATATCACCAGGATGCTGAAGAAGATCAACAGCCCGACGTTGGTTTCGAGCAATTCGTGACTGAAGCGTTTTTTCTGGTTGCTTGCCATTTTCAAGACTTCCTTTAAGCGACCACTTGGGCGGCGACGGGCGCCGTCCGGGGCGATGCGGGCCCCACCAGCGTGGGGTCGGTGCTGTCCGGGTTGTACTTGTAAACCTCGGGATTGGGCTTGGGCTGGCCCTTGATGGTGCAATAGGTATTCCAGGCCATGACGAACATGCCGCCCAGGAAGAAGAACCCGCCCAGCAAGCGAATGGCATACAGCGGATACGTGGCGCTCACGCCTTCGACGAAGCTGTAGGTAAGCGTGCCGTCGACGCCGGTGGCGCGCCACATCAGGCCCTGCATGACGCCGGCCACCCACATCGAGCTGATGTACAGCACGACGCCGATGGTGGCGAGCCAGAAGTGAAGCTCGATCTGCTTGACGCTGGCCATGGAGGTGCGTCCGTACAGGCGGGGAATCATGTAATAGAGGGAGCCGAAGGTGATCATCGCGACCCAGCCCAGCGCGCCCACGTGAACGTGACCGACGGTCCAGTCAGTGTAATGAGACAGCGCATTGACGGTTCGGATGGACATCATCGAACCTTCGAAGGTGGCCATGCCATAGAACGACAAGGCGGTGACGAGGAACTTGAGAATAGGGTCGGTGCGAAGCTTGTGCCATGCGCCGGAGAGGGTCAAGATGCCGTTGATCATGCCGCCCCACGAGGGCGCCAGCAAGATCAGCGAAAACACCACGCCCAATGCCTGGGTCCAGTCGGGCAGCGAGGTGTAGTGCAGGTGGTGCGGGCCGGCCCACATATAGGTGAAGGCCAGCGCCCAGAAGTGCACGATGGAAAGGCGGTAGGAATATATGGGTCGATCAGCCTGCTTGGGCACGAAGTAATACATCATGCCCAGGAAGCTGGTCGTCAGGAAGAAGCCGACGGCGTTGTGGCCATACCACCACTGCACCATGGCGTCTTGGACACCCGCGTAGGCCGAGTACGACTTCCAAAACGTGACGGGGATCTGGATGTTGTTGAAGATGTGCAGCACCGCGATGGTAACGATGTACGAGCCATAGAACCAGTTGGCAACATAAATGTGCCTGACGCGCCGTTTGGCGATGGTGCCGAAGAACACTACCGCGTACGAAATCCACACCAGGGCGATCAGGATGTCGATGGGCCACTCGTACTCGGCATATTCCTTGGTGCTGGTATAGCCCATGGGCAACGTAAAGAACCCGGCAAACAGGGCCAATTGCCAACCCCAGAAGGTAAAGGCGGCAAGTTTGTCTGAAAACAGGCGTACCTGACAGGTGCGCTGCACGACGTAATACGAGGTGGCGAACAAGGCGGTGCCGCCAAAGGCGAAGATCACCGTATTGGTGTGCACCGGACGCAGGCGGCCATAGCTAAGCCAGGGCGTGTTGAAGTTCAGTTCAGGCCAGATAAGTTGGGCGGCGATAAGCACCCCCACGCCCATGCCGACTATCCCCCAGAATATGGTCATGATCGTAAACTGCCTGACCACGCCATAGTTGAAGGTTTCCGGCTGATCAGCCAAAGTACCCGCAGTACTCATGGAATTCCCCTAATTACAAACTACGAAAAATAAATTTTTCACGTTGCCGGCGCTTGCCGGCAAGACTTAATCTTTGAGGCGCTTTGCCTCGGCGGCCTGGTCTTCGCCGGCCTTCTCGCCGACGCCGGTGTCGTCGTCGTGCAGTATGGATTTGCCGGCGGCCTCGCTGTTGTCGAACTGGCCGGCAAAGATCGCCCACCAGAACGCAGCCCCAATCGCCACCACGAAGACCACAGAAATGGCGATAAGCAGGTACATGGCCTCCATATGGGCGGCCCTAGCTCGGGACGGCGACCGCGCGGGTCGATTCCAAGGAGGTTTGGCGCCGGTAAAGCCACCAGGCGTTGGCCGCCACGGCAAGTGAGGACAGCAGCATGGTGATGGCCGCCAGCCAAGGCTGCACCCAGCCGATAGCCGCCAAGGGCATTACCAATACATGCCACAGCATGGCGCCCAGCAGGCTCTGGCGCGCGACGCGCTCGCTTGACTGGACCAGGCCATGCAATTCGTGTTCGGTGGTGGAGCGTCGCGCCATAAGGCCGGCGTGGGCGGACGCAATGGAAGTGGGCACGGCCATGGCCATGGCGCAGGGGCAACTGATAACCAGCATGGCCACCATGATGCCGACGGCGCGCTCGGGCATGTAAAAATACCAGAAGACGCCGACGCTGAAGGCGACCCCCAATTGGATGACTGTAAACCAGATGGCAACGCGATCCGCCCTTTCGGAAAGCCTGCCGCGATGTTGTTCGATAAGATCGTGCATGCGACCGCTGCCGACGGCTTGCCGGGCGCACAGCTCTAGATATCGTGCCGTTAGCAGGAAGGCCACGAACATCGTGACGGAATCAAAATACACTTCGCCATGCCGGGCCCAGGTGGCATACGTGCTGGGAATGAATGCGGCGGCGATGCCAAGGGCCACGGGAACGTCCATGCTGATTCTGGACTGGCGCATGCGATGTAGTGCGCCCTGCCAGATGGGCCACGCACAGTACAGTACGACTGGAAGGGTAAGCGCGAGGCTGATCCAGTTCATGAATACGATGGCGCTGTCCAGAAAGGAGCGATCTTCGGGGCCCATGGCGCCGCCGCGCAAATAGCCCGGAAAGGCGAACATCATGACCTGCATCATGACCAGCCACGCCAAACCGAGGCGGGCAAGCATGTGTCGCCGGCGCAGGCGCTGAGCCTGCCCGAGGGTATCTGGGATGGTAAAGATCGAGAACGCGCGCATGATGCAAGGGACTATAACGTTGCATTGCACAATATGCCTTGATCTAGATCAAGGAGCGGTCTGTTCCCCTCTCGAACACTCGAGATTCTCTTGCGCCCTGGGTCGTGGCCCGGGTTTTCTAGCGCCGCTGGAGGCGCACTGCTCCGGGCGGAGCGGTCGGGCGGTTTGCGGCAGCGCCCTCCAACGCCCCGCCTGGAGCAGTGCGCCTCCAACGGCTGGCGGTGGCGGTGGCAGTGGCGGCGGTGGTAGCTGATGGTGGCGGTGGCGGCTGGCCGCGATCTGGCAACAGCCCACGCCACTTCGGAACAATGCTCAGGCGACTTGGCGGTCTTTCACGGGAGTGTCGAACTGGGCCTCTTCCGTGGAGCCGGTCAGCGCCGTGGTGGACGATTCGCCTCCTTCGATGGTCTGTGTGACCGCGTCGAAGTAACCCGTGCCGACTTCCCGCTGGTGTTTGACGGCGGTAAAGCCCAGCTCAGCGGCGGCGAACTCTTTCTGCTGCAGTTCGACAAAGGCGCTCATCTGGCGACGCGCGTAGCCGTGGGCGAGTTCGAACATGCCGTAGTTAAGCGCATGGAAACCTGCCAGCGTGATGAACTGGAACTTGTAGCCCATGGCGCCCAGTTCGCGTTGAAAACGTGCCACTGTGTCGTCGTCCAGATTCTTCTTCCAGTTGAACGACGGCGAGCAGTTGTAAGCCAGCATCTTGCCGGGGAATTGCTTATGGATGGCCTCGGCAAAACGTCGTGCGTAGTCGAGGTCGGGCGTGGAGGTCTCGCACCACAGCAGATCGGCGTAAGGGGCGTACGCCAAGCCACGCGAAATCCCTTGTTCGATGCCGGGCTTAGTGCGGAAGAAGCCTTCGGCGGTGCGCTCGCCGGTGATGAATGGATGGTCGTTCTCGTCCACGTCGCTGGTGATAAGGTCGGCGGCGTCTGCATCAGTACGCGCCAGCAGCACGGTGGGCACGCCCAGCACGTCGGCGGCCAGGCGCGCAGAGACTAATTTGGCCACAGCCTCGCGTGTAGGCACCAACACCTTGCCACCCATGTGGCCACACTTCTTGACCGACGCTAATTGGTCCTCGAAATGAACGCCGGCGGCGCCCGCCTCTATCATGGCCTTCATCAGTTCAAATGCATTGAGCACGCCGCCGAAGCCAGCTTCGGCATCGGCAACGATGGGGGCGAAGTAATCGACATAGCCTTCGTCGCCCGGGCCAACTCCTTCCATCCATTGAATCTGGTCGCAGCGAGTCAGCGAATTGTTGATGCGGCGTACCACCTGGGGAACCGAATTGGCAGGGTAAAGAGACTGATCGGGATACATCTCGCCCGCCAGGTTGGCATCGCCCGCCACCTGCCAGCCAGAAAGATAAATAGCCTTGAGGCCGGCCTTGACCTGCTGCATGGCCTGGTTGCCCGTCAATGCGCCCAGCGAGTTGACGAAGTCTTCGGTTTGCAACAACGACCACAGCTTTTCAGACCCGCGTCGCGCCAGGGTGTGCTCGACCATCAACGAGCCGCGCAGCCGCACGACCTCATCAGCGCCGTAGCCGCGCTTTACGCCCTGCCAACGTGGGCTTTCGGCCCAATGGTTTTGAAGCTCGCGTACTTGCTGTTCGCGTTTGGACATGGTTTTGTCTCCTGAAGAGTGAAAGAAAATTGACCAGATATGGGAAAAATTCTACGCCTCTTGTGCAGGGCAAAACACACTTATGTCTTATATAAGACTAAATATTTTACTATTGTAAATCAATAGTTTAACTATTTTATTCCGCATTACGGAATGATTTTTACCAATATGAAACCACGGACGCTGCCGTGCAACACAACTATTTCATATCACGAACTCATCATTCCACACTATGAAATTCCTGGCGCAGGCTACAATTGAACCAGCCACTTCTTCCCGGTTATCCCATGAATTCACAACTCGACAACCCACCACTGGGCCACGAAACGGTCTATCCGCAAGCTTACGATCCCAACCTGCTGTTTCCCATCGAACGCGCCCCCAACCGGCTCAGCCTGGGTGAAATCCCCAACTGGTCCGGCGCCGACATCTGGAACGCCTACGAGATTTCGTGGCTGAACGCCAAGGGCAAACCCGTCGTGGCGACGGCCCGTTTCGTGTTCCCACACGACAGCCCCAAACTCGTGGAGTCCAAATCGTTCAAGTTGTATTTGAATTCGTTCAACGAAGAGCGTTTCGCCGATGAAACCGAAGTTCTTGCGCGCATGCGTAAAGATTTGGCCGGCGTATGCAAAGCACCGGTGGAGGTAACACTATTTTCGTTGGGCGAACAGCAGGGGCACGCCTACCAAGCGCTTGAAGGCGTCAACATCGATGGCGCTGATGTGGAAATCGAAACCTACACGCCCTCGCCCGATTTACTACGCTGCGTGCCATCCGGCCCCGACATCGAGGAAACCCTGGTGTCCGATCTGCTGAAATCAAACTGCCCCGTTACAAGCCAACCCGACTGGGCCAGTGTGCAAATCCGCTACGCCGGACCGCAAATCGACCGAGAAGCATTACTGAAATACATCGTGTCGCTGCGCCGGCATGACGAATTTCATGAACATTGCGTCGAGAAAATATATTGCGACATCTGGCGTCTCTGCCAACCGCGCTCGTTGCTGGTGTACGCCCGCTACACCCGCCGCGGCGGTCTGGACATCAACCCCTGGCGAGCCAGCCACCCCCAGGAAGTCTCGCAATCGCGCACCGTCCGACAATAAACCCGGGCTGGAACACGACCCCGCGTTCGCAAACACCCAGGCCCCGCAGGGCTTAACTCAACCGGCAGCCACCTGCGCCCGGCTGCGGCCATTGACCGACCGCGCCACCATGCAGGCCAGCCAGGCCGCAATGCCGAAAGCCGCGGCAGCCCCTATCCAGGGCCCCTGCGTATGTCCGGCGTCAAGCATCAGCCCAAAACCCACCGGCCCCAGCGAAGCACCCACGTCCATACCCGAGTAAACCAGGCCGTAGACCGTACCTGTGGCGCCTTTGGGCGTGACCCGGCGGATGAGCATATCGCGCGACGGCGTGGCCACTCCGGCGCAGAAACCCGCCAGACCCACCACAATCATGGCCAGCGGCGAAATCAGTACGCCAGAGGCCAATAACACCAGCAACCCCCCCGCAGCGATCAAAGACAGTGCCACCGTTCGCTCATTGTTGGGCGTAGCACCCACCAGGAAGCCACCTGCGATCATGCCCAGCGCGGACGCCAGCATGTAGCCCGACAACGTCGTTCCGGCCATCACCTTGTCGATACCGTAAACGTCACCGAGCATCGGGATGGTGTAGTTCTGAACAGCCGAAATTGCAATCGAGGTGCACGCAAAGAAAAAGAAAGCGCCCCACAGAGCGGGCTGCGTCAGCAGCGTCGCCAACGTGCGTCCTACCGACTGCTGTGCCAGGTCGATGGTTTCATCCTCTGCATGCCGCCGCGCTTGTTCGGGGGCGCTTTTCGCCTTGGGGCTGCGAGCCGCGAGCTCTTCATTGCGACCGGCCAGAAGGTCGCGGCCAATCCAGATAAGCAGCAACACCGCGGCCACCAGCCCCGCCGCGCCGAAGGCAGCCACGCGCCAGTCGGCCAAATGAATGAGCGTGGTCATGAACACCGGCGTCAATGCCCAGCCCAGGTTGCCGGTGAAGCCATGAGTGCTGAAGGCGTGGCCGAGGCGGCGCGAACTGACCCTATGGTTGATGATGGAAAAGTCGACCGGATGGAATACAGAGTTGCCGGCTCCGCCTATCACCGCCGCAATCACCAGCATGGCGTAGTTGGTCGACAAGCCTATCAGCACGCCCGATAGAACAAAGCAAGCCAGCCCGAAACGCAATACGGGAGTGGGCCCGATGCGGTCCACCACGAAGCCTGACGAAGCCTGGCCCAGACTGGAGATGATGAAGAACACCGACACCAGGAAGCCCAGTTGCACGAAATCGAAACCGAATTCGCCGGCCAGGGGCAGGAACAAAGTCGGAAAAACCAGTTGAAAAAAGTGCGAACAAGAGTGTCCGGCGCCAATGAGGCCGATTATTTTCCAGTCACGGCGCTTGATGGCCGGGGTA